>JAFGXD010000069.1 GCA_016936815.1 Bacteroidales bacterium | reverse complement strand
TTCCTTGGTTCAGAGCAGGAAGAATGGGTATGGTTCCGGAATTTGAGGAAGCTGCATTTAAACTTGAAAAACCGGGCGATTATACTGAACCTGTAAAAACTTCTTATTCATGGCATATTATTATGCTTTTAGAGAAAAGAGGATTAGGAAAATATGAGGATTTGAAAGCCGATATAAAAACAAAAATCTCACGCGATGCACGTGCCAGCAAAAGCAGACAGGCTGTAATTGAAAAACTGAAAAAAGAATATAATTTCAAGGAAAATCCTAAAGCCTTGGCAGAATTCAATAAAGTTGTAGATGAGAGTATTATTAAAAATGAATGGTCTCTTGACAAAGCCAAAAACCTTAACAAAACTATGTTCTCTTTTGCCGGAATGGAAATAAACCAAAAGGAATTTGCTGAATATATTCACAAAAAACAAGGTAAAAAGGTTTCCTCTGTTAAGGAATTTGTAGATCAAAACTACGAAAGATTTATTGATGAAAAAGTTAGCAAATACGAAGAAGACAGATTGGAAGAAAAATATCCCGATTTCAAATATTTAATGAAAGAATATCACGATGGAATTCTTCTTTTCGAACTTACCGACCAATTAGTTTGGTCAAAAGCTGTAAAAGATACTATTGGTCTTCAAGATTTCTATAACAAAAACCGTGACAACTACATGTGGCCCGAAAGAGTTGATGCAACTATTTACTATTGCAAAGACCTTGAAACAAAACAGGCTGTTGAGAAACTTTTAAAGAAAAAAGCGAAAAAAGGATATACTAACGACGATATTCTTAAGGTAATTAACATTGGAGAAGAAAAAAGACTAAGGATTGAATCAGGAATATATGCTCAGGGCGAAAATCGTGCTGCCGACCACTTTGCATGGAATCTATTCCCCGAAAACGAAATTTCTAAAGTAATGAAAAGAGAATATATTTATGAAGGCAAAATAATTCCACCTTCACATAAAACTCTTGACGAATCTAAAGGTTTAGTTACTGCCGATTATCAGGAATATCTTGAAAAAGAATGGATAAAAGAACTGAGAAATAACTATAAAATTACTGTTAACAAAAATATTCTTAAAACGGTAAAATAATCTATTATTAATATGCCTGCATTTATGTAATTACTTAAAATGCAGGCTTTTTTTAACAAATCAAATAAACAAATGAGGAAATTATTATTCCTGCTTCTTTTAATTGTTATCAGCTTTTCTTCATGTAAAAATGAGACTAAGGATGAAAAGGGTAATATTCTTGTTAAGGTTTATGATAAAAATCTTTATTTAGAAGAAGTCTTAGACATAATTCCTGAAAAACTTAGCCCTGAAGATAGCCTTAGCTTTGTTCAAAATTACATTGATAAATGGATAAAAAAACAATTGAAACTTAGGATGGCCGAAAAAAACCTCCCTCAAAAAGAAAAAAATGTACAACAACAACTCGAGGATTACCGATCATCACTTCTTATTTACCGTTACGAACAATATTTAATTAAGCAACAAATGAATACAGATATTTCGGAATCTGATATTCAACAATATTATCAAGATCATGCAAAAGAATTTCCTCTTCCCGAGGAAGTTGCAATAGTTCTTTATATGAAATTCCCTAAAGACCTTAGAGATATTTATAAAGTAAGAAATTGGTACAAATCCGATAATGTTGATGATTTCGATTTGCTAAACCAATATTGCGTTGAAAATGCAATAGAATTCCACTTTGGTGAAGAATGGGTTTTGCTGAAAAATATATTTGATAAAGTTCCTTTAAATACCATTAATTATGAAAGTTTTTTAAAAAATACGAAATTCTACGAAACAACTGATTCCGCATTCCATTATTTCGTACACTTTAAAGAATTCAGGCTTAAAGGTCAAGAAAGTCCCCTTCAGTTTATTATTGAAAATATTAAGACTGTTATTTTAAACAAAAGAAAACTGGAATTAATAAAACGACTAGAGAATTCTATGTACGATGAAAATATTAAATCAATTGAAATTTATGAACAAGAAAAATAATTTCTTCGGAAAACTAATAATTTGCCTTTTCTTTGCATTTAGTGCTGCAATTATTCAGGCACAGCCTTCCGGAGCAAAAGTAATTGACAATGTAGTTGCAATTGTTGGTAACAATATAATTTTGCAATCCGACATCGAAAACCAATATATGCAGCTTAGAGCTCAGGGATATTTCTCCGATGGCGACCTAAAATGCGATATTCTGGAAGAAATGCTGTTTCAGAAGCTTTTGTTGCATCAAGCCGATTTAGATAGCGTTGAAATCTCAAATAAAGACGTTGAAGATAATTTAAACAACAGACTTGTTTATTTTATTAATGAACTGGGAAGCGAAGAAGCTCTGGAAAAAATGTACGGAAAATCCTTGACAGAAATTAAGGAAGAATTCAGAGAAATTATTAAGGATATGATGATTGTTGAGAAAATGCAAGCTCAAATTACTACAAATGTAAAAGTAACTCCTGCGGAAGTTAGAGAATTCTTTATTTCTCAGCCAGAAGATAGCATTCCTGAAATTGAAGAAGAATACTCTTTGGCTCTATTATCTATAAAACCCAAAATTACAAAACAAGCCCGAGAAGAGGTAATAGAGAAACTCGAAGGCTTTAGAAAAAGAATAGAAGAAGGAACACCTTTTTCCTCATTAGCTGTTCTTTATTCTAAATGTCCATCATCGAAAAATGGTGGAGATTTGGGCTTTTTTGGAAGAGCAGACATGGTTCCCGAATTTTCTGCAGTTGCTTTTAAACTTAAAGTTGGTGAAGTTTCCAGACCTGTTGAAACACAAATGGGATTTCATATTATTCAAGTTACCGAAAGAAAAGGCGAACTTATTAAGGCTCAGCACATTCTGCTAAATGCAGATATTGGGCGCAATGAACTCCTGATTGCAAAAAATAAAGCCGACAGCATTAGAAATGCAATTATCAGCAAATCGGATAGTCTTAATTTCGATAAAGCCGTGGAATTGTTTTCCCAAGACGAAGATACAAAATTTAATGATGGAAAAATTATGAATCCTTATACCGGTTCAATAAAATTCCACTCTGATGAACTACCAAAAGATGTTTTATCTCAAATTAAAAATCTTAAAACGGGCGATATTTCCAAACCTTTTGAATCTACCGACAAAAACAATCAAACCGTTTATAAAATAATTAAAGTTATTGAAAAAACAAACAAGCATAAAGCAAGTCTAAAAACCGACTATGATTTTATTCAATCTCAGGCTTTAGCAGTTAAGAAGCAGGAAATAATTAACAAATGGATTAAACAAAAGCAAGAAACAACCTACATAAAACTTAACGAATCATTCGTAAATTGTAAATTCAATTTAGATGGATGGGTCAAAAAATAAGTACTAGGACTGTTATGCCTTTTTCAAAATCTTTCGGGGTAACTCCCGTAAAACAATCCACCCTCGACGGAAACTTCGCAACAAATTGAATTTGTTAAGAGTTTTTAACAAGATATTTAAAAGAACATAACTTTTTGTCCCAAAAGCAAATAATTTTCCTATTTTTGAAATCCAATTTTGTTACTTTTAAACTAATTGACTATTAATAATTTTTGAAATGGCAAATTTTGATTCTTCTCAAAGAGACGGATTTTCATCTAAATTTGGAGTTATTGCTGCTGCTGCCGGCTCGGCCGTGGGATTAGGAAATATTTGGCGTTTTCCTTATGTGGCTGGTGAAAACGGAGGTGGAGCTTTTTTGCTAATGTATTTGGCCTTTATTCTCTTAATTGGAATTCCTGTAATGATGTCCGAATTCTCTATTGGAAGAAGGTCTCAAAAAAACACTTTTGGTGCATTTAAAGTCTTAGCTCCAAAATCAAGATGGTCTATTGTTGGACTTATGGGTATTATTGCTGCTTTTGCAATTTTAGCTTTTTATAGTACTGTTGCCGGTTGGACTGTTGAATACTTAGTAAATGCAATTGGCGACCAATTTTCCGGTAAATCAAAAGAAGAGTTGGGAGCAGATTTCTCCTCTTTTGCTTCGCACGATTACAAACCTCTTATTTGGCAAATGTTTTTTATGATTCTTACGGCAGTAATAGTACTTGCAGGTGTTAAGAAAGGTATTGAAAAATATACTAAAATATTAATGCCCATTCTATTAGTCTTAATAATTGCAGTTTGCATTCGATCAATTACATTACCAAATGCTTCAGCAGGTTTAAAATATTTATTCTATCCGGTATGGAGCGATATTACATTTAATTCGGTCTTAATGGCTTTAGGTCAGGCAGCTTTCTCTCTTAGCATAGGAATGGGTTGTCTAATTACTTACGGCTCTTACATTAAAAAAGATAATAATTTATTCAAAACTTCTTTTCAAGTAGCATCTGCCGACACTTTGATTGCTATTTTGTCAGGAGTAATGATTTTTCCTGCTGTTTTTTCGTTTGGATTTCAACCCGATAAAGGTCCCGATTTGGTATTTATTGTTCTGCCAAATATTTTCCAAACTATGCCCGGAGGATATATCTTTTCAATAATATTCTTCTTCCTACTAACTGTAGCAGCTCTAACTTCAACAATTTCGGTTCTTGAAGTAGTTGTAGCTGCATTTATTGAAGAATTAAAAATGAGCAGAAAAAAGGCTACAATAGTAGCGGCAGCATCAATAAGTATTTTAGGTGTATTTGCTACTCTTTCATTCGGACAAATGGGC
This sequence comes from Bacteroidales bacterium, assembly GCA_016936815.1. Classification (GTDB taxonomy): domain Bacteria; phylum Bacteroidota; class Bacteroidia; order Bacteroidales; family GWF2-38-335; genus GWF2-38-335. The sequence continues at coordinate 1,596 of JAFGXD010000069.1, read as the reverse complement.
GATTTTACAATATTTGGGAAAACAGTTTTCGATATTCTAAACTATGTTTCTGCCAATATTCTATTAACCTTCGGTGCATTGTTAATTGTTATTTTTACAGGTTGGAGGCTGGGAAAAAGTCATTTTTATGATGAAGTAACAAACCAAGGTTCAATAAAACAACCTTTGTTTAAAATTATTGTTTTTATTATAAGATACATTGCTCCGGTTGCTATTGGAACTGTTGCTATTGCTTCGTTTTTTGTAAAAGACCTATTATAATCTATTTATTATGACTGATTTTTTCGAATTAATTAACCAAGGACTCAAATGGTATAACAGCAATATTGGAGGATGGCTTGTTTTAGCAATTCTCTTACCAACAGGAATCTATTTCACCATTAAGCTTAAATTCTTACAGGTTACACATATTCGTCATACTATTAGCATTGTTAGAGGTAAATACGATAAGAAAGGCGAACATGGTGATGTTAATCATTTTAAAGCACTTACAACAGCACTCTCTGCAACAGTTGGAACCGGAAACATTGTTGGGGTTGCTCTAGCCATTTTTATGGGCGGTCCCGGAGCAGTTTTTTGGATGTGGATGACTGCCTTCTTTGGTATGATGCTAAAAATGGTGGAATGTACTCTGGCTCTTAAATATAGAAAAACAAATACCGATGGTTCAGTTTCCGGAGGCCCAATGTATTACATGTTAGCACTTAAAGAAAAAATTGGAAAACCTGCTATGATTCTGGCTGTAATTTTTTCTATTGCTACTGTCTTATGCTCCTTGGGAACAGGTAATATGGCACAGGCAAATTCAATGTCGGACGCCATTCACCAAACTTATGACATTCCAACTTATTTGCATTTTGCTGGAAGTACAATTCCAACAGTCTTTATTACAGGTGCAATACTTGCAGGCCTTGTATTACTTGTTATTGTGGGTGGTTTGAAAAGAATTGCAGAAGTAACCTCCAAACTGGTTCCAATAATGGCAATTTTCTATTTTATTGCAGCAATTACAATAATAATAACCTTTTCAGGCAAAATACCAGCAGCCTTTACCTTAATTTTTACCGATGCTTTTTCGGGTGAAGCAATGGCCGGAGGTTTTATTTTTATGGTTTTTCAGGGTGTTAGAAGAGGTCTTTTTTCAAACGAAGCAGGTCAGGGTTCCGCTCCTATTGCCCATGCTGCAGCTAAAACCGATATACCATTAAGAGAAGGATTAGTTGCATCGCTAGAACCTTTGGTTGATACTTTAATAATTTGTACTCTAACAGCTCTTGTTATTTTATTAACCGGAGCCTGGGAGTTGGGAGGTGAAGGAGCTAAAATGACAATGGCAGCATTTACAATTGGTCTCGACGAAGTTGGTATTGGAAACTGGGGAAATCATATTGTTGCGGTTGGGCTGTTCTTGTTCGCATTTAGTACTGTTATTGCTTGGTCGTACTACGGAACCAGAGCTGTTCAGTTTCTAATGGGCGACAAAATGATTAAACCATATTATTACATTTATGGTTTCTTTGTATTTCTTGGTGCTGTTGGCTCAATTGATATTGTTTGGAATTTTGTTGATGCTGTAATTACTTTAATGACTTTTCC
>JAFGXD010000068.1 GCA_016936815.1 Bacteroidales bacterium | reverse complement strand
GTTTTTATAAAAAAAACTTGACTTTTTAATTTGTTCTTTGCTTATAAATTTATTTCTGATTAAAAAATTTATTTTTGAGAATATCTTAAAAATAATCAACAGCTTTTTAAACTTTTTTTGTCATTTTTTCTATAAAAACAATTCAACAATTTTGCTATTAACAAGCTGTTAATATCATTTTCAAAATGCTGTTTTTCAATTTTAATATATTTATTTAGCCTGTTGAAATTTTATCATTAACTTTATTCCCTCGAAAAATACAAGGGTTTTTAAGAAAAAAATTCAACAGTATTAACAGACTTATTATTACTATGGTTTATTTTAAATTTTTAAAAAACTAATAAATATCATAATGAAATTGCAAAAAAATGAAGTTTTAAAAAAAGGTTTTATTGATTTGCCAATTCCTTCAAATATAAATTTAATTGAAGAAATTAAAAGATTAAAAAAGGAAAAAAATGCTGTAATTCTCGGACATTTTTATCAGGAACCTGAAATTCAAGACTTATCGGATTATTTGGGAGATAGTCTTTACCTGGCTCAAATTGCCGAAAAAATTGATAATCCTCTAATTGTTTTTGCAGGTGTTCATTTTATGGCCGAAACTGCTAAAATGCTTTCACCCGATAAAAAAGTAATTATACCCGATTTGAATGCAGGATGCTCATTAGCAGATTCTTGTCCTGCCGATAAGTTTGCTGAATTTATTAAAAATAATCCAAATCATACTGTAATTTCATACGTAAATACTACTGCGGAAATTAAGGCTCTTTCCGATATTTGTTGTACTTCAACCAATGCTGTTCAAATTGTAGAAAGTGTTGCTAAGGATGAAAAAATTATTTTTGGTCCCGATAGAAATTTAGGGAATTATATAAATAGCATTACAGGTAGAAATATGCTTGTATGGGATGGGGCTTGCCATGTTCATGAAGAATTTTCGCTTGAAGCAATAGTTAAATTGAAAAAAGAAAATCCGGATTCTAAAATAATTGCTCATCCTGAATGTGAAAAACCTATATTAATTGTGGCCGATCATGTTGGGTCTACTTCATCGTTGTTGAAATTTACTAAAACAGATTCTTGTAAAAAATTTATTGTTGTTACCGAATCGGGAATTCTACATCAAATGAAAAAGGAAAGTCCTGAAAAAACTTTTATTCCGGCCCCACCAAAAGATTCTACTTGTGGTTGTAACGATTGTAAATTTATGAGAATGATTACATTAGAAAAGATATATTTTTCTCTTTTGTACGAATTTCCCACTGTTGATATGTCGCCTGAATTAATAAAACGAGCTGTTCTGCCTATTAAGAGAATGCTCGAAATATCAAAGAAATTAGGGTTATAGGGTAATAAATATATTAATTTTGCTTTCTAATATTTTATAAAATGAAGGGAAAAGATATAAAACCACATATTGGAATATTTGGGAGAAGAAATTACGGTAAAAGTTCAATAATTAATTGCCTTACAGGTCAAAATACTGCAATAGTTTCAGAAACTGCAGGAACCACAACCGATCCTGTTAAAAAATCGGTAGAAATTTTTGGTGTGGGTCCTGCAATAATTGTAGACACAGCCGGTATTGACGATATTGGAGATTTGGGAAAATTAAGAATTGAAAAAACGAAAAAGGTTATTCCTACAATAGATCTTGCAATTCTTGTTATTTCGAATAATACTTTCGATATTTTCGAAAAGGAATTAATTCACTTATTTAAAGATTATTCCATCCCATTTTTCATAATTCATAATAAAAGCGATATAGAAAAACTTGATGATAATTTTAAGGATAAAATTTATTCTGAATTTAAAGTTGATATTGTAGATTTTTCAACAGAGAAAAAAACAGATATTAATATTCTAATAGAATTAATAAGAAAAAATATTCCGGAAACAGCTTATGCGAAAACCTCATTGCTAAAAGGAATTGTTAAACCTAAAGATATTGTTTTGCTAATTACACCGATTGATTCGGAAGCACCTGAGGGAAGAATGATTTTACCGCAAGTTATGGCATGGAGAGATGTGCTGGATAACGATTGTATTTGTATGTCGGTAAAAGAAACTGAGCTTGAAGATTTTATGAAACTGGGAATTGTACCTAAACTAGTAATTACTGATTCACAAGCATTTAACTTTGTATCTAAAATTATTCCGAAAGATATTTTATTAACAGGTTTTAGCGTTGTTTTTGCAAGAAACAGGGGAAATTTTGAAAAATATATTGAAGGAACAAATGCAATTTCTAAACTGAAAGACGGTGATAAGGTTTTAATACTTGAATCTTGCACACATCAGGTTTCTTGTGAGGATATTGGAAGACATAAAATTCCGGTTTGGTTAAAGAATTTCACAAAAAAAAGTATTGAAATTGAAGTAGTTGCAGGTTTTTCTGATATTCCGGGCAATATTACCGACTATTCTCTTGTTATTCAGTGCGGCGGTTGTGTAGTTACAAAAAAGCAGCTAACCGGAAGATTAAAACCTTTTATTGAAAATAATATTCCTGTTACAAATTACGGACTTACAATAGCTTATATAAATGGAATTTTTGAAAGGGTTACCGAACCTTTTAGAAAAATATTATGATTGAAAAGATTTTAAATAAAAATGAATTTTCTAAAGAAGATATAATCTATTTACTTAATTGTAAAGGAAATGAAAGAGCTTTATTGTTTGAAAAATCCTCAGAAGTAAAATCCAAGTTTATTGGAAACAAGGTTTATTTAAGGGGACTTGTTGAATTTTCTAACATTTGTTGCAAAAATTGCTATTACTGCGGAATAAGAAAAGACAATGAGAATGTAAAAAGGTATAATATATCCGATAGTGAAATTCTAGAATCGGTTAAATTTGCCTACCGTAACAATTATGGATCAGTTGTCTTGCAATCGGGTGAATTACAATCGAATAAGTTTTCAGCTAGAATAGAGAATTTATTAAAGGAGATAAAGAAAATTTCAAATAACGAACTTGGAATTACACTTTCTTGTGGAGAGCAAAGCGAGGAAACTTACAGAAGGTGGTTTAATTCCGGAGCGCATAGATACCTGCTGCGCATTGAAGCTTCAAACAAGGAATTATATAAAAAATTACATCCCGAAAATGAATTACATTCTTGGGAAAAAAGGGTAGAATGTCTTAAATTATTGAAAAAACTTGATTATCAGACCGGCACAGGAGTAATGATTGGATTACCATTTCAAACAATTGAAAATTTGGCAGAGGATTTGCTGTTTATGAAAAATCTTGATATTGCCATGTGTGGAATGGGGCCTTATTTGGAACACGAAGAAACCCCTTTGTACAAGTATAGCAATCTGTTAGATCCCAAAAATGAAAGGTTTGAAATGACAATGAAAATGATTTCAATTTTAAGAATAATGATGCCAAAAATTAATATTGCTGCAACAACGGCATTACAAGCAATTGACAAAATTGGCAGGGAGAAAATAATTAAGATTGGTGCAAATATTTTAATGCCAAATATTACCCCGGGAAAGTACAGAGACGATTACGATTTATATATGAACAAACCTTGCACAGACGATTCTGCTGATGATTGCAAGAATTGTTTAGAAGCAAGGATTAAAATTGCCGGAGCTGAGATAGGGTATGGAGAATGGGGGGATTCATTACATTTTAAAGAAAAGAATATTGAAAATTTATAGTTTTTATATACTCGTTTTACTTTTACTTTCTTCCTGCACAGTTAGAAAAATTATACAATTTGATGTGTTGCGTCCTGCTGAAACTACCATTCCTGGCAATGTAAAAGAGATTCTATTAGCTGTTAATAAGCAAGAAATTTCGGCATTTTACTTATTAAACAAAACAGATACAACATGGAAATTAAATTTATATTATAAGGATTTGATTATTGATACCGTATATAAGTCTTTGATACATAATTCGGAAGAAATTGGTAAGTTTAAAGTTAGGGGTATTATTTATTACGATGGAATAATGGATGGCCAGAAGGCAAGAAACTTTGCAGATGCCAATCGTGTTGATGGTTTGTTGATAATGGAGAATTTTAATTTTTATTACAGTCAGTATGAAATTAGAACCGAGGAAAACCCGGCTATTACTTATATGCAGGACTATATTGGTTATTCAGTGAAATTAGCTGTTTATGATAATTTACGTCTTAAAATTATGGAGCAAGTATTAGTTAAAGATGATTGGAATGAAGTAGGAAGCAAAAAAACTTTTAAAAATTATGAGACCGAATTAGCAAAGGTTGCTGAATACTGTGGAGGAAGTTCTATTGAAAAGTATTTAGAAAGGATTTCACCGCATTGGGAAACCGTAAGCAGGGAAATTATAATTGCACCAAATACCGGCTTTAAAACGTCTCTAAACCACTTTAAAAATCATAAACCGGACAGTGTAGTAATTGAAATGGAAAAATACTATAACTGTAATTCCGGAAAAATTAGAAGATATGCACTATATAATACTGCAATAGCCTATGAAATGATGGATAATCCTGAGGAATCGGATAAAATTATGGATATTATAATGTTGGAGAAGAACAGAAAAATTTACAAAGAGTATAGTAACATATTGTTTTATAGGATTATAGAAAGAAAGAGGTTAGAAAATCAGATACAGTAGAGACGCAATGCATTGCGTCTCTACTAAAAATACCGTTGATTTACCACATCAAATACCCCTTTATCCGAAATTTTAATTTCCGGAATGGGTAGTAAAGTCATGAAAGCCAATGTCATAAATGGAGATTGCAATTTGCTGCCTAGGGTTTTTGTCATTTCCTCCAGACATTTATATTTTTCTGCAACCTCATATCCGTTCATATTTGTCATTAGGCCTGCTATTTCCAATTGAAGACCATAAGCAATATTATCTTTTGCAAGGGCTATTCCACCTTTCATTTCAATAACTTTATTAATTGCTGAAAGAATGTCTTTATCGGTTACACCTGCAGCAACTAAATTGTGACTATCGTGAGCCACGCTTGAACAAATGGCGCCTTTTTTAAATCCAAGGCCTTTAATGAAACCCACTGCTGGTTTTGTTTTTGGGTTATAGCGATTTACGACCACAATTTTTAGTATATCTTGCTTTTTATCAGAGAAATACGAGTTTTTGGTCAGTTTGGGAGTTTCGAATGAACAAGTAGTTAATAATTCTTTGTCAATTATATTTATTACAGGAACCGCGTCTGTTTGTGCAGGGAAATCAATATCTGAGGTGTTGACAGGTTTTCTGTTAAAATTATTTAGCTCGTTTGATTTAGCTGAACGAAATGCTGTTTTACCGAATTTAAATACTTCTTCTCCTTCAATAATTGTTTTTTGTACATTAAAATTAATTAGGTTGTCGATAATTATGAAATCGGCAAGGTCGTTTTTTCTCAGCATTCCTACATTTAGATTATAATGTTCTTTAGGATTTATAGTTGCAGTTTGTAAAATATTAAAGAAATCGACTCCATTATGCAAACCTTTTTTTATTATGGAATTAATATGACCTGAAATAAGGTCTTCAGGATGAGAATCGTCGGTGCAAAGCATTACCATATTTGGATATTTATCGATTAGAGGAAATAGTGCATCGAAATTTTTGGCAGCGGATCCTTCTCTAATTTGAATTTTTATTCCGGCTTTAATTTTTTCTTCGGCTTCTTTTAGACTAACACATTCGTGGTCTGTAGTTATTCCGGCTTTAGCATATTTTTCTAATTGCTTACCTGTTAGACCCGGGGCATGACCATCAATAGGTTTTTTATTGTTTATAGCCGCTTGTAATTTTTCCTTAATATCTTGGATATCATTAATTACTCCGGGGTAGTTCATCATTTCCGAAAGGTAATGAATGTCTTGACGTTCAAGCAATTGACTAATAATTTTAGCATCTAAAACAGCACCGGAAGATTCCAAATCTGTTGCCGGAACGCAGCTTGGAGCGCCAAAGAAGAATTTGAGAGGAACTTTATTCCCATCGTTAATCATAAAGTCTATACCTTTAACACCCAAAACATTAGCTATTTCATGAGGATCTGAAACCACAGCAACGGTGCCATGTTGTACAGCAATTGTAGCAAAAGCCGAAGGGGTTAATAGACTAGATTCAATATGAACGTGTGCATTAATAAGTCCCGGCAAAATATATTGTGTTTCAGGAACTTGTTTTTCAATAATGTCGTTTATTTTACCATTCGATATTGTAATTTCGCCTTTGTAGATTCTTTTTTTATATACATCTACTATATTGCCGGAGTATTTTTTCATGTCGTTTTATTTTATTGTTCCACGTGGAACATTATCTTCCTAAAAATATTAATAAAATATTTATATCGCTTGGACTAACTCCACTAATTCTTTTTGCCTGACCAATGGAGAGTGGTTTAATTTTATTTAATTTTTGCCTTGCTTCTGTGCTAATTGATTTGAATTGGTTGTAGTCTAAATCATCTTTTAATTTCAAATGTTCCAATCTTTGTATTTTTTCAGCAAGATCTTTCTCTCTTTTTATGTATCCTTCGTATTTTATAATAATTTCTACAGAATCCAGTATTTCCTCCCTAAGCTCAGGGGAATTTGAAATATGGTCTGCAATTTGATTGTCGATTTTTAGTAAATCGGAAATTTTTACCTGTGGTCTGGCCAATAAATTTGTCAGTTTTGTTTTCTGATTAATTTTTGCAGACCCCAAATTTTCTAAAACATCATTAATTTTTTCAGGGGTGATTGAAGAGTTTTTTATGTAATGAATAGTTTTCTCCACAGTTTCTTGTTTCCTTTCAAATAGTTCAAGACGGTTTTTGTCAACCAAACCATTTGCTGCACCAATTCTGGTTAATCTTTCATCGGCATTATCCTGTCGTAGTAAAATTCTATATTCGGCTCTGGAGGTAAACATTCTGTAAGGTTCATCTACACCCTTAGTAATTAAATCATCAATTAGCACACCAATGTAAGCTTCGTCGCGACTAAAAACTAAATCGGGTTTCTCGTTAATTTTATTATGGGCATTTGCTCCGGCAACTAAACCTTGGGCTGCTGCTTCTTCGTATCCTGTTGTGCCGTTTATTTGACCTGCAAAGTAGAGTCCTTCACAGAATTTTGTTTCTAAACTTGGTTTTAATTGAGTTGGTGGAAAGTAATCGTATTCTATTGCATAACCGGGGCGGAAAATTCTGGCTTTTTCTAAACCGGGTATTGCACGTAAGGCTCTGTATTGAACATCTAAAGGCAGACTTGATGAAAACCCGTTAATGTAATATTCGTTGGTATTAAAACCTTCGGGTTCTAAAAAGAGTTGGTGACCATCGCGGCCGGCAAAAGTAACAATTTTATCTTCAATACTTGGGCAATATCGGGGTCCGATTCCTTTTATAGTGCCGGTAAATAGAGGAGATTTTTCGAAGCCCTCACGTAATATTTCGTGAACATTAATATCGGTGTGGGCAATATGACAAGATAGTTGCTTTTGTACAGGTTTTACTTCAGGAAGGTATGAGAACTTACCGGGATTTTCGTCGCCATGTTGCTCAATTAGTTTAGAAAAATCTATAGATCTACCGTCAATTCTTGCAGAAGTTCCGGTTTTCATCCTTTCACATTCGAATCCTAAACTGCGTAATTGGTCGCTAAGAAACAAGGACGATAATTCTCCTGTTCTACCGCCTTCGTATTTTACATCGCCAACATGCATTATTCCGTTTAAAAAAGTACCGTTGGTAAGAATAACGGCTTTGCTTCTGAATTCGTGTGCCAACTGTGTTTTTACCCCAACAACTTTTGTGTCTTCAATAATTAGCTCGTTTACGGTATCTTGCCAAAAGAACAAGTTTGGAATTTTTTCCAGAGCTTTTCTCCATTCAATAGAAAAATTTATTCTATCGCATTGGGCTCTTGGCGACCACATAGCAGGGCCTTTGCTCATATTTAGCATTCGGAATTGTATTGTAGTAAGGTCTGTAATAATACCTGACAAACCGCCCAAAGCGTCTATTTCCCTAACAATTTGTCCTTTTGCAACGCCACCCATAGCAGGATTACACGACATTTGAGCAAATTTTGTCATGTCCATTGTAATAAGCAAAGTTGAGCTTCCCATACGAGCAGCAGCCGCAGCGGCTTCGCAACCGGCATGACCGGCACCTACAACAATAATATCGAAAATATTTGGCATTTGTTTTTTTTGCAAAGATAATGCTTTTTGGGCATAGCTTGAGGAATATTTGATATATCAATAATTTATTCACGAAATGAATTTTCAAATCGATAAACTTATAACACTTTGCGGTGATGTTGGTGATTCTCAATTCTACTGTGTCATCAATTAGTTCGGTTTCCACAAGGTTTTGTGCTCTAAAAACATTGCTCAAGCAATTAAAATAATAAAGAGGATAGATTATTAATATTGTTATTTGTTTATCATTTCAAACGGTTAATTATTTCCTTAGCATCAAAGTTAATCTTAGAAAAAGCAAACCATCTCTTTCCCAAGTCCTTTAAAGAAGCCCCAATATGATAAACATTTTTTTCGTCTAAAATTAGAAATCTGTCGTGTGATTTTGAGTAGGTTTTTATTTGAATTTCTGGATATTGGGACTTATGTTTTTGCAAATCGAGTTGTAGTTGTTTAATTATTGTATCGGTGTAAATTATTGCAGAAACATTTTCTACTCGTTTTGTAAGCATATTTAGTACACTTTCGTCTATGTAATTATCGATAAGAATTATAGATTTTTTGGCGGATTTAATTAAATCCGAAACAAAAACGTAGGCGTCGAATATTTGTCCATCGAAGTAGATGCCTTGATTTGGGGGAAGGGAGGTGTTTATTACCAAATCAATTTCTGAAAGTTTACTTTCTATTTTCTCAATTTTATTTTCTATTCTTTCAAACCTTTGGCTTACCGCATAACCTTTTAGAAGGTAGTCTTTTAGAATGCTGTTTGCCCATATTCTAAATTGAGTTCCTCTTTTGGATTTTACTCTATAACCTACTGATATAATGACATCAAGGTTATAAATATTAATTTTCCGTTTTATTATTCTACCTCCTTCTTTTTGAACTGTCAAGTATTCCTTTACAGTTGAAAAATATTCAAGTTCTTCTTCCTTAAATATATTATTAATATGCAGACTAATATTTTGCTTTGTAGAATCAAAAAGTTCAGCCATTTGCGCCTGAGTTAGCCACACAGTTTCATCTTCTATCCTTACTTCAAGTTTTGTGGATAGTTGGTCGGGTTGATATAGGATAATTTCGTTTTTCATTTATTGTTCT
>JAFGXD010000067.1 GCA_016936815.1 Bacteroidales bacterium | reverse complement strand
CTGCGGCCTCCTTTAATAATTAGTATGGTTTGGGACAAAAAAAAGCCACAATGTTCTATTTGCGGCTTCTGTCGGGGTGGCAAGATTCGAACTTGCGGTCTCCTGGTCCCAAACCAGGCGCGATAACCAAGCTTCGCTACACCCCGTAAAAATCAATTCGATTTTTTTTGAGAGTGCAAATATACTGCTTGTTTTTGTTTATGCAAATTATTTTTAAGAATTGTTTCTAAATTCTGTTATTGAGATTGATTTTTGGTCGGTAAACAAAATTCCGCTAATTCCTACAAATAATCAGCCACTGTCCTACTCTTTAGAAAATCCCTGAATTCTAAAGTTATAACATTAATCTTGTTTTCCATCAGACATTTGTCGAATGCACAGATTGGTTTGTCGAGGGGACAAGCTGTTATTTCAATTTTTCCTTCAATGGTCTCGTAAAGTTCGAGAAGGGTAACTTCCTCCGGCTTTTTCTTTAATGAAAATCCTCCCGTAGGTCCTCTGTGGGAAAACAACAAACCAACTTTCACAAGTCTTTGTAAAACTTTGGCTACATGATGCTTCGATGTTGCCGTCATTTCAGCAATTTGAATTACATTAAGCATTGTTTCCGATCTGGCAATCAGCACCATACCATGTAATGCAATTGAAGCAGCCTCCGACAGATTTACAATTTTCGACATTGTTATTTATTTAAACAAGTAAAATAAGTAATTGATTACGCAAATGTAAGTTAATTTGCATTAGAAAACAAAATTGCTGAAATCTCTGCTTGGAAAGAATAGTCTTTTTTTACCTCAATATTACCTTGCCGGTAAACAATCTTTCAGTATTATACATTTTCACCAAATATACGCCTTCAGAAAAATTGCCTGCGGGTATGTTGTTCTGAAAAATACCGGTATCAAATTCTGAGTTTTCGGAGTAAATCATTTTTCCACAAATATCAAATATCGCAATAGAATAGCTTCCTGATTCGCTTAAATAACCCTGAAGTATTATTGCTTCTTCTATTGAAAATATTTTTACTTCCGATTCTTTAACAAGTCTGCAGTTTGATGCTATTATTTCAGAATATGCGTATTTCTCATCAAAGTCTACCTGCTTAATTCTGTAATAGGCTTGTTCAGAATTATTATTGTCCACAAACAAATATGAAATACTCTCACTACTGTTTCCGGCTCCTTGCACTTTACCTATTGCTGCCCAACTTGTTGCATCAAAGCTTTTTTCTATCGCAAAATAATCATTATTTATTTCCGATGCTGTTACCCATTTAATATTCACGGAACCCTCATTACATTCAGCTTCTGCACTTAAAAACTCAACCGGCAGTGGATTTGTGCTGCTTCCAAGTGTAATTTTAAAATAGCTAAGCATATTATCACTTGTTGTGGCTACTGCTGTGTTTAAAAATGCATCGTTTACAGTTCCCAGAGGCTGCCAATAAACAGGCCCCGGGGTTCCTCCATAAGAATACTGAACCTCCTGAAACATAACCAAATCGCCATCGGTATGACCGTTTAGTTCCCAGTCGAAATAATTCATAACTAAATCGCTTGGTATTACTGCTTTTGCGCCCGGAACCACTTCATAGTATCTTAAAATGCTCGAATTTCCCGAGTATGTTCCCGTTCCTGTCTGCTCCTGATGTCCTCTGGTTATGGTGGTATTTCCCAAAGCGGCAGTAGGAGAAATTTCAAGTCCTAGTCCAGCTACATTGCCTGTTGGATTTACTCTTGTTGCTGTAATTGTACCCGATGAAGGTATTCCCATTCCATCAACTGCTGTTATTCTGTTAGCATCAACTTCAAACATTAACTCTCCCGAAGAACCCAAATTACAATTGCTGGTATTCAAATTCAAATTGCCGGTATTCATCTTTAAGTTTCCTTTTACTTCAATATCCATAAGCAACCTAACACCTGCAGCATTGTTTACCATAAAATCGTTAAATACAGGCTCATAACTTCCGGAAATTGTTTGCAATAAAGAACCCGAAAAGGTAATTTCACCTCCGGTAGCACTAAATTCATCATCGACCACAAAATTCCCCTCAAGTTCTATCTCCCCACCTGTCTGATTAATCATTGCCCCTGTATTTATTGTTAGATTTCCTGTAATTGTAATTTTTCCGTTGTTTTCAACAAGTAAAAGGCCATTATTGAGAGTAAAGTTTTTGTCATCATCAACAACCATTTCGGCTCCCGACCTTATTCTAACCGATGCTGAATGTCCTGTTGCTGAATTAATGATATAATTTTCTGTAACTTTTGGGTAATTCGGACATCCTCCGGGAATATCAACATTGGAAGTTGGTTCCGGAATTGTTCCCGAACCCCAATTCCCACAGTTGTACCAGTCGTTGTTATCCACTCCTGTCCAAACTCCTACTGCCAATCCCGCATTTGCCGGCTCAACTGTTGCTGTAACAATATCGTAGCAAACACCCACATCATCGGTTACGGTTACTGTATAATCTCCTGCCGGAAGATTTGTTATTTGAGCTGTTGCTGCTCCTGTGCTCCATAAATAGGAATACGAGCCCGATCCACCCGAGCCCGAAGCTGTTAAAATTCCAACAGCATCATCATAACATATTACTGCATCATCGTCAACCACAACTGCCCCGGAAACTCCCTCAACGGTAAAGCTTAAAGAATTGCCAATTACGGAGTTTCCACATGCATCGTCAACCTGACCGGAAAAAACTAATGTGTAAGTTCCTCCTGCAATAAGTTGAGCATCCAGAGTTAATTCATATTCCCTGTCGGAAGAAGTACCCGAAGTTCCAACAGTTGTTACAATAGAATATGGTCCGCCGGGACCGTTTACAACAAAATCGTCGGGCTCTACCGTTGCAGTATCCACCGGCTCGTTAAACCAAAGTGTTAGTAAATCTTGTCCGCATGTTGGTGTATTTACTATTGTATCTAATTCCGGAGGCGTAACATCCACAATTACTCCCGAAGCCATTGAAAAATCTATAAAATACCCGTTTTGTGTGGAACTCCAATTGCTTATATTTATTACGTAAATTTCTCCTTCCAAAACCGGAATTGCTGCATTAAATGGTGTTCCTGTATCGTCCTGACTAGAAAATGCCGTACTGCCGTCGGGCCCCGTAACTCCTGCTGTTCCCGACCAGTTGCAGCTTACCTCTAATGAGGCATCGGTAAAAATATCGGAACAAGTAGATGTTGTAAGATTATAAACAGCCCAATCGTAATCATCCGATAAATCATTTGGCGTTAAGGTAAACATCAAATCTCCGTCTTGCTGAACGGTAAACACATACCAAACATCGTTAATTTCACCCCCACTCAAGCAAGAATTTGCTCCATTAATTTCGTTTGGTACATTTCCGGTTCCCGAATACGATTCTTCTGTGTAGTAGGTATCTCCACAAATTGGTATTGCTCCCAAACAATCCTGTTCGTTAGGCGTAACGGGATGAGGCTCGCAATCTGCTGCGGTATATGTATAATCCACAGGCGTTACACCTCCCGAACCACTCGAATATACAAGATAACCGTGACTGTCGTACAAGTAATATTCGTTTTCTCCACTCCAACTTCCTGCGGTGTAGTTTACAAAAATATCCTCACCCTCATAAAGAGGAATATTGTAACAAGCAGGCCCTGATCCGCTTCCCAATGTGTATGTTCCTGTAACTGTTCCACCAACGCTAACCTGCACAGATCCTCCGTTCCAACCGTCGCCGTAAGAATCTACAAGACAAATTTGCCAGTTACAATCGGGAGGAATAATTGGAGCACCGCAGCTAATATTGGCTACCCAACCTGCTCTGGTAACAGACCCATCCGATGTAAACCTAAAGGTTAGACATGTTCCTGTTGAAGTAATAGTTCCAACCCCTGCACCAAGATTCCCTGTGTATGTGCCAATTAACGGTGCACTTATATCGGCACCGTCATAAACATACAAAAAGTCCCAATTTGCCTCAGTATTAAAAGAGGTAAACTCGAAAACCATAGTCTGACCGGTTCCCGAACAAAAAGTCATTGTGCGGTTTTGATTGTTTCCGTAATTGCCGCCTGAATTCCCGCTATCATAAAATGTTCCCGAACAGGTTGTTACACTTGAGGTGCTCATGGTGTAAGTCTGTGCATAAATTCCGGTTGCCAGAACTAAAAACACAATATTTAGAAAAACTCTTTTCATTAAACTCCCACCTTTTAGTTGTTTATGATATACTACGGAATAGGTATTACTACGGTGTTTGAAGTTTGACGAATGAAAGACTGAAATAATGAAAAATAATGAATGCTTGTTTTCCTTAGACTAAAAGTTATATTTTTTAGATAGAAAAATATTGTTGTTGACGAGTGGAAATTTTTAATAATTCTACTGTAGGTATCACTACGGTTGTATATTTTCAATAATTCAACTCACAAACACACCTAAATCCAACATCCTTTTGTGGGCCAATATATTTGCCATCTACCTCAATTCTAAGATGAAAACCCGGCATATCATAACTTCCTCCCTTGGTTATGCCTTGAGGAGAAATCATTTCGGCAATATTGCCCGACATATTATAAAGTCCGAATTCGTTAGGCCAATAGCTGGTTACCGGAGCTGTTACATCCATAGTCGGAGAAAAAATAAAATCTTCATATCTTACAATCAATATTAGTTTGGCAGAATCGTTTTCGTAAACATTTTCATCCCCTATTCTTTTATAATTGGCCAAAATCTGCCCTTTATAGTTTCTCAAATATGGACCATCCCAAGGAAACCTACGACCCTTTTCTCCTCCATTGGCCGCAAACTCCCATTCTTCTTTAGTTGGCAACCTATATGTTACTTTGCGGTTTTTACATATAAGAGAATCTATAAATGGCCTGTTATTTTTGTCTTTTAAAAATGCAGTAATATCTTTAGCAACAATCTTCTTATCTTTAATTAAAAAACTTTCATTCACCCTGTCGGATCGCCATTTGCAATAATTCTCGGCTTGTTGATAGCTAACTCCAACCACAGGATAATTTGCGTAAGCCGGATGTCTAAGATATAAGTTTACGTAAGGCTCATTGTAGGCAAGTTTCTCTCTCCAAACTGTGGTGTCGGGCAAAGATTGTTGGTATTGATCACTTTCCTCTCCATACATTTCTTTCATCCAATATAAATACTCGCGGTAATCTATATTTCTAATTTCGCCATAATCCATGTATAGACTATCTTTTACCCATACTGTTCCGGGAGGAGCATTTTTGTTTTTTTGTTTACGAATTTTTGAGTCGTTGCCTGCTGCATATAATGCCAGACAAATTAAGGATAAAATAAAAATTGTTTTATTCATGGCAATAAGGTTTTTTCCTTAAATGCCGAAAAGTTAAAAATAGTTGCTGCAGCTAAATAAATTTTCTTAAACAGAAAAATTTCCCCAATTTTGAACCCTTATGGGAACAACAATAATAGACTTTTACAAGAAAAATATTTCTTCTCTTGAGGTTGAATTACAATTGCTTAGAAAGAAAATATCTGCATTCTACTTGCTTAGAATTTTTTCTTTTCTGCTTTTTTTTACTTTTTTCTTGCTTTATCTTAATTCAAATTATACATTTTATTGGATTGCTGCCTCAGCAATTCTCTTTGCTACTTTTATTTTTGCTGTTGCAAGGGATATTAAACTCAATAAACATAAAAAGTTTTTGCTCAATAAGCTGCAAATCAACCTCAACGAAATAAAATTTCTTAATCACGATTATTCGGAATTCGATAACGGCGAAAAATTTTCCTCTATTAACCCTCATCTTGCCGACGATTTTAACCTCTTCGGAAGGTTTTCTCTTTTTCAATACCTTAATCGCTGCTCCACTTTGGCAGCAAAAAAGATTTTGGCAGAAAGACTTTCATTTCCAACAATTTCAAAAGAAAAAATTCTGGAGAATCAGGAAGCAATTAAAGAATTATCGCAAAAACAGGATTTCATGCATACCTTTAGGGCACATGGCTTGTTTATTGAAGAAACAGGAAAAGAAATTAATAATTTGAAATTGTGGATAAATGAGAACCCCGAAAAAACAGGCTTTCTCAAATTTCTTTGTTACTTTTTGCCCGCATTAAATATTGCTTGGATAATTTCTGCAAGCTTTGGTATTATTGGCTTTAATTCCATTGCACTGCCTTTAATAATTAGCCTCATTTTTATCTTTTTGTTTTTCAGAAAGGTTAACAAAGCACATGCAAAATTAAGTAGGGTGGCAAAAACTTTTAATAAATATAATGCTCTTATTAACTTAATTGAAAAAGAAGAGTTTAAGTCGGAAATGCTTTCAAACCTACAAAAAAACCTTTCTGCAAATGGAATTTCTGCCGGAAAATCGCTTAACAAACTCTTTGTGCTTTTAGAAAATTTCGATAAGCGTCTTAATGTGTTTACAGCTATTATTCTTAACGCTTTTTTGGTTTTCGACCTTCAAATTTATCGTTCGCTAATTATCTGGAAACAAAAGAACAAAGACGTTTTCGAAAATTGGTTTATTACCATGAATGAGTTCGAGGTGCTAATTGGCTTTTCAACATATAAATTCAATAATTCCAACACAACAAGCTTCCCAACAGTTGTTGAAGGTAATTTTGAAATTAACGCTGTTGCAATGGGCCATCCTCTTATTAAACCTGAAGAAAGAATTTGCAACGATTTTAATTTTTCGGGCAAACCAAAAACCATTATTGTTACCGGAGCCAATATGGCCGGCAAAAGCACTTTTTTACGAACCGTTTCCGTAAACCTGATTCTTGCAATGAATGGAATGCCGGTATGTGCTAAAGAAATGCGTTTTCTTCCATGCGAAATACTTTCAAGCATAAAAATTCAGGATTCATTGTCCGACAAACAATCGTATTTTTATTCGGAGTTGCTAAGAATAAAGCAAATAATAGATAAGGTAAAAACCGGCTCCCCTAATATTGTAATTTTAGATGAAATACTGCGCGGAACAAACACCAAAGACAAACAATTGGGTTCTACAGGTCTGCTTGAAAAGTTAATAAGCCTAAAAGCAGTAGTAATTATTGCCACACACGACCTAAGTTTGGGCGATTTGGAGCAAAAATATCCCGAAACAGTAATAAATAAATGCTTCGAAGTAGAGCTGGAAAACGACAGGCTGGTGTTCGATTACAAACTAAAATCCGGCGTTAGCAAAAAACTTAACGCTTCGTTTTTAATGCAGAAGATGGAGTTGTTTGGGTAGTTGGTGTCGACTTTTGGCTGGTTTTGAAAGTGTTTATGCTGGTGTTACTTGCCAAGGTATAACTACGAAGGATTCTTTTTTTTCACCTCTCTAAATTCTTTGACTTTCTTTCAGGCAAATAATTTTCAGATGTTACAACTTTTTTCCCTGATTTTTCTTCCAATTCTTTTTTTGCTACTCCTGCAACATTTCCCCCTTCAATCGCCGCTTTTTTATTTTCAGTAAACCCTTTTGCATCTTTAGCTCTTGCTATTTTTGTTGTTGAAGCCTCTCCAAGCATTGAGAAAATCAACTCAAGGTCGGTCATATGGTCACGTAGATTTTCCTTTTTCAATCCTTTCATTTGCTTATATTGAGAAGGAGTCAATCCAAATGTAGCCTTTGATATTTCTGCTGTCAATAGGGATAGATTGAATAATTCTTAAAAGACTCTCGGTATTTGCAGCTTGAACTTTTCTCTTTTTACCATCTGCTGCAATCATTTCAAGGGGGGTACAAATTGTACTCCAGTAGGAATTCAATTCTGAATCCCTGCTTCTCATTTTTTTTATATATTGCTTAACATCCAAACTATCAGTTAATATTGCAATAACATCCTGAACAGAAAAATACCATTTTTGGTCTGTCTCATTCCATATCGTACGTATTTTTTTATCATGAAAAAGTTTAATATTACCCATTTCAATTTTTTTTCATTATTGTACGATAAAAGTATAAATTAATTTTAT
>JAFGXD010000066.1 GCA_016936815.1 Bacteroidales bacterium | reverse complement strand
GGGCAAAACTCAGATTTGCTCTTTTTTGTTTTTAATCATTTTAATTTGTGTATGAAAAGAAACGTCTATTTAGATAACTCAGCTACTTCCTGGCCAAAACCACCACAGGTTATGCAGGAAATGTCGAATTACCTCGAAAATTACGGAGGCTCTCCGGGGCGTTCCGGGCATCATTTTGCTTTGGAGGCAGGACGACAAATTTTTGAGGCCAGAGAGTTAATAAGGGATTTTTTTAATGCTCCGGCTTCCGAAAGGGTGATTTTTACTGCAAATTCAACCCATGCAATAAATATGGCTCTTAAAGGATTATTGAAAGAAAACGACCATGTTGTGGTTTCTTCCATGGAGCATAATTCGGTTATAAGACCTCTTCGTTATTTGGAAAAGGAAAGGAAAATTAGCATTACTGTTGTCGAATATCCTTCTAATGGCGAATTTCCGGCAGAAAAATTAGAGAATGCAATTTGTGATAATACTAAACTTGTTTGTTTATTGCACGGTTCAAATGTTTTGGGAAGTGTTATTCCATTAAATATTGCCGGAGAAATTTGTAAGAGAAAAAATGTTCTTTTTATGGTAGATGCCGCACAGACAGCCGGTTTTGTACCAATTGATATGCAAAAAGATAATATTGATATTCTTAGTTTTACGGGACATAAAAAACTCTATGGTCCTAGCGGTACAGGCGGTTTATGCTTTGGTGAAAATGTTGAAATAGAACCTGTATTTCAAGGAGGTTCAGGAAGTAAATCGGAATCTGAATTACACCCCGACTTCTATCCCGATAAGCTTGAAGGCGGTACAAAAAATACTCTGGGAATTATTGGTCTAAAGGCCGGTATGCAATATATTCAAAAAAAAGGTATGAATGTTATTAGAGAACATTGTTTGCGTTTACGACAGGCTTTTATCGATGGTTTAAGTGAAATTGAAGAAACGGAGGTATTTCTCCCTTCAACAAAAGAGGTACTACCTGTGGTTTCATTAAATTTTAAGAATCATATTTCCAGCGATATTGCCGAAAAACTTGATAGAGATTTTGGAATAATGATAAGAGTTGGCTTGCATTGCTCACCCTTAGCACACAAGACTATTGGGACTTTTCCACATGGTACAGCCAGATTCAGTTTTGGATGTTTTAATACTTTAGATGAAGTTAATTATGCTATTAATGCTATAAAAGTTGTTTTGAAAAATGAAAAAAGTTGATGCAAAAGGAAAAGTCTGTCCTCAGCCTCTTATAATGACTCGTAAAGCTATTGAGGAATTGAAAGAAAACGACCCTCTGTTGATTTTGGTTGACAATGAGGCGTCTATGAAAAATGTATGTAAATTTCTTGAAGATCATGGGATGAATCCAGAAATTGTGGTAAAAGGAAATGTTTACGAAATTTCTGTCGGAAAAACCATTGCCATTCCTGATTCAACAGTAGAAACCGATTATTGCGAAATAACAATTCCCGAAAATATTACTAAAAACATTGTAATAGCTTTTCAGGATAACAAAATGGGAAAAGGTTCCGATGAGTTGGGGGAGATTTTGATTAAGGGCTTTATTAATACTCTTCCTGAAATGAAACCTCTGCCAAATACTTTAATTTTTCTAAATGCCGGAATAACACTTACTTGCTCAGGTTCACCTGTTTTGGAAACTCTTAAAAAGCTCGAATTGCAAGGAACAAAAATTCTGTCATGCGGCACTTGTCTTGATTATTACGGTAAAATGAATGAATTGCAGGTGGGGAATATTTCCAATATGTATGATATTCTTGAAACCCTAATGAAATCAACTAAAACTATTTATCCGTAATGTATTGCTTTTTTACTTACGACTCAATTCATTTTGTGCTTAAATCGGAAAAGATTTTGCTCGAAAATAATGTAAAACTCGACATAATTCCAACTCCAAGAGATTTGTCTTCTAATTGCGGAATGTGCATTAAGGTGAAAAGTGAAGATAAAGAAACGGTTATGCAATTAATGTTGAAAAATAAAATTGCTACTTCATATCATTTCAGATAGAAAAAAATGGAAAAGACAGACTTATTAAAAAAAGGTGGAAGCGAAGGCTGCTCGGCAAAGTTGCCCGCAAAGGATTTACAGGAGGCTTTAAAAAATTTCAGCATAAAAGGCCATCCAAATCTTCTTGTTGATGTTTCGAGTCACGACGATGGTGGTGTTTACAAGATAAATGAAAATCAGGCAATTATTCAAACAACGGATTTCTTTCCCCCTGTTTGTTCTAATCCTTATGAATTTGGTCAGATTGCCGCTTCAAACGCACTTTCAGATGTTTTTGCAATGGGTGGAACGGTTCTTACTGCATTAAATATTGTTCTTTTTCCTTTTGATTTGCCTCTTTCAGTTTTACCTGAAATTTTAAAAGGCGGACAGGACAAAGTATTGGAATGTGGAGGGGTTGTTGCGGGAGGTCATACCATTACCGACGATTCATTAAAATATGGAATGGCAGTTACAGGATTGGTTCATCCGGATAGAATAATTACAAATTCTGCTGCAAAACCCGGAGATGTTCTAATAATTACAAAACCAATAGGGACGGGCGTTCAGCTTGCCGCAAAAAGATTGGGTATGGCCAATGAAAATTCATACCAATTGGCACTTGAAAACATGAAAACCCTAAATCAAAAGGCAGCAATTGTTATGCAAAAACATAATGTAAAATGTGCTACCGATGTTACAGGATTTGGACTTGCCGGTCATCTGCTTAAAATGGCAAAAGCTTCTAATGTTATAATTGAAATTGACATGGATAAAGTGCCGGTAATTGGCAATACAATTTCATTATTGCAGGAAGGTTGTATTCCCGGAGCAGCATTTAGAAATTTGGATTTTACTGAAGCTGATATGCAGTTTTCAGAATTTCTAACCTATGAACAAAAAATGCTTGCTATGGATGCGCAGACTTCAGGAGGTATTGTAATGTCAGTTGACCAGAATTCAGCAAATTCAATTTTAAAAGAATTAAAAGCATTTTATCCCGAAACAGCAATAATAGGTGAGGTTTTTTCTGCTAAAAAGGAATCGGGTCTTAAGCTAAATAATAAGAAAAAATGAATATTAAAGGAGAATTATTTTCATTAGAAACTCCCGTGGTTATGGGAATTCTTAATCTAACTCCCGATTCTTTTTACGACGGAGGTGCATTAAGAAATAATGATGATATATTGCAAAAAGTTGGCAAAATGCTTGAAGATGGAGCTTCAATAATTGATGTTGGAGCAGTTTCTACAAGACCAAAAGCTGTTATTCCCGACCTGGAAACTGAATATTCACGACTAAAAAAACCTTTATCCTTAATTCGAAAGCATTTCCAGGAGGCAGTAATTTCTGTTGATACATTTAGGTCTGAAATTGCTGAAAGAGTTGTAAATGAGTTCTCTGTAGATATTATTAACGATATTTTTGCAGGTTCTTATGATGAAAAAATGTTTGAAATAATTAATAAGCTTCGGGTTCCTTATATTATTATGCATATACAAGGAACGCCCGAAAATATGCAGGATAATCCTCAATACAAAGATGTTACCAATGACATACTTTTCTTTTTTTCAGAAAAAATTCAAAAGCTTAGAGAAATAGGAGTGAAGGATGTTATTGTTGATCCCGGTTTTGGGTTTGGTAAAACCACAGCGCATAATTACGAATTATTAAATAGGTTGGATGAGTTTGAAATAATTGGTCTTCCTATTTTAGTAGGGGTTTCCAGAAAATCTATGATTAACAAGGTTTTGAATTGCAGACCTTCTGAAAGTCTTAACGGAACAAGCGTATTAAATACAATTGCACTGCTGAAAGGTGCAAAAATACTAAGAGTTCACGATGTTAAAGAAGCTGTTGAAGCAATTAAGCTGGTATCATCATTAAAGCAAGGGTAAAATTTCACCTGCTTTTCCGGGCAGATAAATATCTGTAATACTTTCAGTAAAGGATGATTTTGAAGGATTAATTTCAATAATTGTAGCACCATTTTCCTTGGCTCTATAAGGCAGCATACAAGCCGGCATTACTTCTCCGGTTGTTCCAATAACAATAAAAACATCTGCTGTTTCAGCCTCGAGAGCCGACATTTTTGCGGCATGTTCGGGAATTCCTTCACCAAAGAAAATAAAATCGGGTTTTAATAATCCTCCACATTTTTTGCATTGGGGAGGAAGTTTTTTGAGTAAGTTTTCGTTAACAGAGTACTTTTCATCACATTCCATACAAACCAGAGTTTTGGAATTGCCGTGGTATTCGAAAACATTCTTACTTCCGGCTTCCTGATGCAAATTATCTATGTTTTGAGTAATTACAGCTTTAACAATTCCTGTTTTTTCCATTTCTGCAATAGCAAAGTGGGCAGGATTTGGTTTTGCTTTTCCAAAGAAATCGTAAAAAACCTCTTTTATTACAGTCCAGCTTTCTTGTGGATATGCATAGAAATATCTTAAATCCAATAATTTAGGGTCGTATTTCTCCCATAAACCACCTTCGCCTCTAAAAGGAGGAATTCCACTTTCAACAGATATTCCGGCACCGGTAAAGACAGTAGTGTGTTTAGAGTTTTTTATTATTTGAGCAGCTTTATTAATAAGTTCCATATTCAAAATTAATCATTTTTTCTTCTTTTTTCAATTCTGGAGGTAATTCTAATGCCATATTCGTAAAGTCCCATAAGTGGCAAGGCAACCAAAACCTGAGAAAATACATCGGGTGGTGTAATTATTGCGGCCAAAATGAAAAATATTATTATTGAATGTTTTCTATATTTCTTGAGAAAACCGGGGCCAACAACTCCCAAATTAGCCAAAAGAAAAATAAGCACAGGAAGTTCGAAAATTACCCCACTTGCCAGAACAATTGCCGTAATTGTTGTTATATATGAATGAATATCAATTAGATTAGTTATTTGACTGCTAGTTTCGTAATTAATAAGGAAATTAATTGTTAGGGGCGAAATAATAAAGTATCCAAATGCTACTCCTGTAAAAAATAAAAAGGAACTAAAGAAAATAAATCCTTTAAATTTTGATATTTCCTTTTTAGATAATCCGGGTTTAACAAAAAGCCAAATTTGCCAGAGTGCATAAGGAACTGAAAGAATAATTCCTACCGTTAGAGAAGTAGATAGATGCAAGCGAAATTGACCTGCTAATTCAGTATTTATTATATTGAAAGAGATTTGATTGATGCATAATTCGGGAATATTCCATAGATTTCCGAGGTTGCATAGTATAATATTTGTGGGAAAATCGGGTCTTCTAGGACCGAGAATAAGAATGTCGAAAATAATTTCCTTAAAAATAAAAGCAAGAATTGTAAAAAGAACAACCGCAATAGCAATGCGCATAATGTATTTGCGCAGTACATCGAGGTGTTCGAAGAAAGTCATTTCGGTTTTAGAGCCTGATGACTTTGTATTTAAATCAGACATTATTTTTCTTCAGCAGGGGTTTCAGGCTTTTTTTCTTCCTTAGAATAATCTTTGTTTGCAGCGTCTTTAAATTCTTTTACACCTCGTCCCATGCCACGCATTAGTTCAGGAATTTTTTTTCCGCCAAACAGAAGTAACACCAGAACAACAATAAGAATAAGTTCTGCAGGACCTAAACGGTTTAAAAATAATAAACTTGATTGAAACATAAAATTAGTTTTAAATGTGAAACAAAAATAGTAAATATTAGGGGGATTTGCAATTTATTTAATTTTTATCGGACAAAACTTATTTTGAAGGATGTAATTAGTGTTGTATAACATATTGCAAGACATTTTTTTTTTTTTATAAAATTGCCGTGGGAGAAAGAAAATCACTTTTTTGGATTTTTTTGGGGAGAATTATACAACCGTTTTACAAATATTAAGACAATTCGTTACAAGGTTACTAATATAAAAACAAAAGCTATGAAAAAATTCCTTTTCCTGTTTGCTGCAATTTTTCTAACCTGCAGCCAAACAAAGTCGCAAACCACATTGGAAGACTTTTCCTTTCAGGTTTATTATCAAACCACAAGCGAAGACCCCTTGGTTTTCGATTCGCTTTGCACCAGAGTTTGCAAAGTTGAAATTCCCGACACTGCTAATCTTGCAAGAATTTATGTAAATGTTGGAACAGCAGAAAACGCAGCCGACGTAATAAACAATGTTTTTGAGTTTGATGTAGAAGAAGGTCTGCCTGCCGGATTAACCTACCACAGAGAAGGTAATAATATTTATCTAGGGTTATTACAAACCACTCAGGCAGATACGTATTATTACAAGTTATGGCTCGAAGATCTTTCGGGAACATTGAGTGAGGAGAAGAAATGGAATTAAATCATGTCAAATGTCAGATGTCAAATGTCAAATGGGGGCATTATACAAAGAATCATGTTCTTAGCACTAATGATGCTTAAATGATAAACGACAAACGACAAACAAAAAGAAACGCCGAAGGCAAAAAACAAAAAACAAAAAAAAACCATGAAAACAAGAAATATTTATTTTACTGCAATTTTCTGTCTTATTGCAACCATTAGT
>JAFGXD010000065.1 GCA_016936815.1 Bacteroidales bacterium | reverse complement strand
ATGATGTCGTTCGAGAATTTAAGCCCTGTAAATATGAATCTTTATGCTATGTTGGGAATTTTAATAGTATTGGGTTCTTTTATTGGCGCATTGTTTTCCAAAGAATTTGCTCTACGTATTCCACCAAAAGGAGAATTATTAAAAGGTTTACTTGGCGGTGGATTAATGGCAATAGGTGCTACTGTTGGAATTGGTTGCACTATTGGAGCATTTTTTAGCGGTGTTGCAGCATTATCTGGTGGAGCACTGGTTTTTACTTTAGGTTTGTTTATTGGGGTAATTATTGCTTTACGCTATTTATTATGGGAAATGGACAAATTTCCAAAATGGTCAACAGGAAAATCTTATACCTTTCTTGCAGCAAGTCCCCAAAAAGGCGGTTGGCAAGTAATTCTTGGTTGGATTATGGTTCTAGGCGTTATTATTCTGGCCTATTCTTACGCCGGAAATAATAATGTAATGACTTGGTTCATAATTATTGGCGGATTAATGGGATTAATTTCTCAACGTTCCAGATTTTGTATTGTTAAAGCTTTTCGAGACCCGTTTATGAGTGGCGAATCGCATGGAGCAGTTGGTGTAATGGCCGGACTTCTGGTGGGTTTAATTGGCTTTACTGTTATTAAAATCTTTGGAATTGGTGCCGGCGATGAAGCTTTGCGTGCAAGAGAAATGACTTGGGTATTTCCTCATTTCTGGGCAAAAGCAGGAATTGGAGGATTGATTTTTGGCGTGGGAATGACAATTGCCGGTGGTTGCGCTGTTGGAACTTTGTGGAGAGTAGGTGAGGGGCAGATTAAACTTTGGATGGCTGCTTTAGGATTTATTGTGGTTTCTCCTCTTTCTAAAGCTTTTATTGTACCGGTTTTCGATAATATCTTACCTCATTCAACCCGATTCAAGAACTTTCTGCCCGACTATATTGGTTACGATGGCGCTTTTGTGGCTGTTTTAGCTTTTCTATTTGTTTGGTATGCATTTGTTAAGTGGAATGAAAAAACCGGAAGATTTTCAGCTTTCTAAAACAAAATTATCATGAGAAAATTATCAATATTATTTCTTCTTTCCTTTTCAGTACTGTTTTTCGGTTGTACCGGAATTTATGAAGACGGTACAGAAATGGCCGAAAACTATAAATCGAGCATTGAACAAATTTCAGTTGACGATTTACACAAAAAGATTGAATCCGGTGAGGAATTTCTTCTTCTGGATATTAGACAACCCGGCGAATATTATACCGAAAACATTCCCGGTTCCATTCTGCTTCCGCGAGGAATTTTGGAGTTCAAAATATACGATGAAGAATTCTGGTCATCGCAATACCTTTACCCACCAATGAAAGACAGTACCGAAATTGTAGTTTATTGCAAAAGCGGAAACAGAGGTATTTTGGCAGTAAGAAGTCTAAAACAACTTGGATTTAAAAATGTAAAAAATCTTGAAGGTGGCTACGATGCTTTTAACCCAAATCAAGACCCAAACGCAAAACCAAAAGCTTCTTCGGGAGGTTGCGGAGGGTAAACAAATAATTCTAAAACAAATAAAAAATTAGTAACCAATTAAATTAAATAAAATGAATACAAAAAATCTTTACAAATTAATGGCGGTGCTTTTTGCATCAATAATTATTGTTTCAACAGGTTGTAAAAAGGATAAAGACGATGATCCAACTCCAACTACAGACTATGTTAAGGAAATGACAGATTACATGGCTGCAAATGGAATGGATCTTAACGAAATTATGACAACATGGACTATTACCGCTGCTGCTCTTGATACTACAAAAGAGAATTTTTACATTATCGACCTAAGAGCTGAAGTTGACTATAACCTTGGTCATATTCCCGGAGCTGTTAATACAACTTTAGCAAATGTTGTAAATCAGGCTGCAAGTAACGGTGGAAAACCTATTGTGGTTGTTTGTTATACAGGTCAAACTGCTGCACATGGTCATGTTGCTCTTAAACTTAGCGGCTTCGACAGCAAAATATTAATGTGGGGAATGAGCTCATGGAATGTTGATTTCGACAAATGGACAGCAAATGTTAGCGACATGGGTACAGGTAATTCCAACTGGTCAACTACAAATACTCTGGAAACAAATGTAACTTTTACAAAACCTACTTTTACAACTACAGCAACTACCGGTCAGGCTATTCTTGCCGAAAGAGTTGAAGCAATGCTTGAAGGTGGATTTAAAGGAGTTAATGCTGCCGATGTTTTGGCTACACCAACCAACTACTTTATTAACAACTACTGGGCTTTAACTGATGTTGAACATTACGGTCATATTAAAGGTGCTTACAGAATTAAAGAAGATTTAACTCTTGCAGCCGATGGTTTTAAATATCTTGATGGTGCTTCTACTGTTGTAACTTACTGCTGGACTGGACAAACTTCAAGCTTAATTACTGCTTACTTAACTGTTTTAGGTTACGATGCAGTTAGTTTAAAATTTGGTGCCAATGGAATGATTCACAGCACACTTGAATCTCACAACTGGACAAGCTCAGGAAGTTTTGTTTACGAAAACTAATAAATAAATAAACTATTGCTATGCGTTTAAAAACAAATATTTTTAGACTAATCATCATCCTTATTGCAGGAACAAGTTTAAACAGCTTTTCGCAAGGCTGCATGGGCGGAGGCAAAGAAGGTGTAAACCTTAAAGGCTTTATTCAACCTCAATACAACTATTTCCTAAACGGTAAGGATGATGATGGCAATAGCCTGGATGAAAATAATTTTACTTTTAACCGGGCTAGACTAGGTGTTCTTGGTGAAATTCCATACGACATTGAATATTATTTCTTTGTTGAAATGAGCGCCTTTAAATCTCAAGCGGCAACTCCACATCTTCTTGATGCTTTTGTTACTTATACCCGCTTTGCCAAATGGGCAAAAATTTCTTTAGGTCAGTTTAAATCTTCATTTGGTATAGAACAATCAACAGGATGTTCTGAGTTATACACTGTAAATCGTTCAGAAGTTGTTAATCAGCTTGCCGGACCTCAAAGAGATTTGGGAATGGTAATTGCCGGTGGTCACGACACTCTATTGGTAAAATACAGTTTAGGAATAATGAACGGAGCAGGAATGAATACAACAGACAACAATAATAATAAGGAAATAGTTGGAAGACTGGTATTTAATCCTCATAAATTCGTAAAAGTTGGAGGTAGTTTTAAGATGGAAAAAACTAATCCAACAGATTTGACTCAAGATTTGAACGATATTCAGCGTTTTGGAGGAGAATTAGAGGTAAAATACAATAATCTAACATTTCAAACCGAATATATTACCGGAAACGATAAGCTTTATAGTGCTTCAAGAGTACCTGTTTATGGAGGTTGCGGAGGAATCGTCGGCTATAACACTCTTCAGGAAGGAACTTACGGAAAATCGGGTTACGCTGTAATGGCTGCTTTTAAAACAAAGTGGAATCTTGAACCTGTTGTTAAATACGACAGTTGGGATGCAAGCAGCGAAACAGATAACGATGAGATTAATTACCTTACTATTGGATTAAATTACTTTGTAAACGACTATTCAAGAGTTCAAATTAACTATGTAAATGTGTCGGAACATACTCCAATAGATAACGATATGTTAATGATTCAATTACAGGCAAAATTTTAAAAAATAATATCATGAAAACAATTTTTTCACTAATTTTTTCGCTGCTGATTATTTCTCAGCTATCTGCTCAGAAAATTTCGGCAAACGATTTGGCTCCTCTTATTGGAAAACCAAATGTGGTTGTTGTAGATGCAAGAACTTCTGCAGATTACCTTAAAACTCACGTTAACGGCGCTATTAATTTGGATGTTGAAACATTATGCGATAAAACTCCTTACGAAGGAAAACTGAAAGATAAAGCATCTTTGGCTTCCATTTTGGGAAAACACGGAATTACAGCCGATAAAACCATTGTTGTTTATTGTAAAACCGGTGTTAATGCCGGACGTCTTTACTGGATTCTAAAATATATGGGTTGCAAAGATGTTAAAATGCTAGATGGACAAATGGACGGCTGGTTTAGCGCAAGAAAACCTATTACAAAAGTAGCTAAAACTCCAACTGCGGCAACATTTACTCCTGCGGTAAAAAGCAGTATTTTGGTTGATAAAGCTTATGTACAGTCTAAACTGTCTGCTTCGGGAACTATTATTGTTGATACAAGAAAAAAAGCTGATTACGATGCAGGGCATATTGGGAATGCTATAAATGTTTGTTACGAAGGTTTCCTTACAGGCACCAAAATAAAAGCTAATGCAGCTCTTACTACCCTTTTCGAAACTGCAGGTGTTACAAAAGACAAAGAGGTTATTCTTTATTGTAAAACAAGCACATCGGCAGGTTTGGCTTATTTTATTTTAACATCATTGCTTAATTATACCAATGTAAAAGTTTACGATGGTGCATATAGCGAATGGAGTAAATAAACAAAAAAAGATGAAAAAAATAATTCAAATATCATTACTGGCTTTGGCTGTTCTGTTTTCTTCATGTTCCGAAAAGGAAATGAAGGTTTACGAAAGCAGCAGCGATATGGTAAAAGATGCTCAATCTTGTGTTGAAACTATTACAGCAGAAGATTTAAAGTCGGCAGTAGAAAATGAGGAAAAACTCTACATTATCGATTGCCGTGAAGAAAACGAGTACGATTCGGCCTGTATTAAAGGAGCAGTAAATGTTCCAAGAGGCTTGGCAGAATTTACAATTAGTAATGCCGCTCCCGAAAGAAGATCAAAATTGGTTGTGTATTGCAGCAATGGCGACAGAAGCAGTCTATTGGCCTCGGTTTTGCCAAAAATGAAATTTAGCAATGTTGTGGTTCTTGAAGGAGGATTTGAAAATTGGAAACAGCAATTTCCAGATTTAGTGGAGCTGGAACCAAAATCTGCACAACATGAAACGAAGGTAGCAGGTCCGCCTTCAGGAGGCTGTGGAGGTTGATTTATTAATTAAAACAAAGGAGATAAAAATATGTCGAAAATGGTTATTGGACTTTCTTCGGGAAGTGTTGACAAACTGGTTGGTACAGGAGTAATAATGAGTGGTGCTGCTGCCGATGATATGGATGTTGAGGTTTATGTTCTCTTAACGGCTGCAAGAGCTTTTATTAAAGGAAATGAAGATCTTACCGACTCTTTGGTAGAATATCCTCATCTAAAAAGCGAATTCTTTGCCAATATGGAAAAACTTGCTGTACCAACTTGGTTAGAGTTTTTTGAACAAGCAAAAGAATTTACCGATGTTAAAATCTATATATGCTCTCTTGCCGGTAAACTTTGGGGTGGAGAAAAAAAGGAAGATTTTATTGATATTGTTGATGGTCTTTGCGGTATTGGTCAGTATATTGATGCTGCCAAAGAAGCAGATATTCACATAAACATATAAATCTTTTTGTGATTTGAATCACACTATGATATGACTTTGGTCATGTTGCAGTATGATAAGATTCAAAAAAAAACATATTTCGTTTAACATCAATTTACTTTCAATCGGTATATTAATTACTGACATTTGTGAAAAAAAAGATGAACAAAGAAAAAATAGTTATCATTAGTACAATTGGTTTAGAGAATCCTGAAAAGGCTACTTTACCCTTTGTTTTTGCTACAGCAGCTCAATCTATGGATGTTGAAGTGGTAATGTTTCTTCAATCGGAAGCAGTAGTACTTTCTAAGAAAGGAGAAGCGGAGAATGTTAGAGCTCATGGTTTACTCCCATTGAAAGAACTTTTAGATAATTTTTACGATGAAGGAGGAAAATTGTATATTTGTGCTCCTTGTATAAAAGAAAGAGGTATTTCTGCTAAAGATTTAGTGCAAGGTGCAGAACCTGCAGCAGCAGGCACGTTGGTTGACGAAGTAATTTCAGCAAAATCAGTATTAACATATTAATCAATTAATAATTTACAATCATGAATGAACAAGAATTAAAAGCATTAGAGGTTAACAAATCAGTTGACGCACGCGGAACAGCTTGTCCCGGTCCATTATTGGAAGCAAAAAAAGCTATTGGAACTATTAAATCAGGCGATATTATGGAAGTATTATCGGCGGACGAAGGAACAAGAGTTGATATTCCAAAATGGTGCACAAAACAAGGTCACGAATACCTTGGAACCGTTGAAGAAAGCGGATTTTTTAAAATTTACATGAAGAAAAACTAATTAAAACATGCCTGTTTCAAACAAGAAATATGCTAAAATCTTAGTGTTTTCCACTGAGAAGATTTCAGATCCTGCCATTGATATGGCAGGACTTCTGAAATTGCATTATCCTCCAACAGTTTATACTATTCCGGTTCCATGCTCGAGCGGAATTAAACCAAGGTGGATTCTAAACGCTTTTGAAGAAGGGTTTAGCGGTGTCTTTATTGCAGCAGACGGAAGCGATTGTCCCTACGGAGAATCCTGCACCGAAAAAACCGGTCATATTGTTGCAAAAACCCACGAATTAATGAAGGAAAAAAATATTGAAAGTGCAAGGTTGCGCATGGCAGCTATTTGTTCGGTTTGTAGCGAATCGTTTGTTAAGCAAATGAAATCCTTCAATGAATATTTAATAAATAATGTAAACAACTGATTATGTCAGAAAAAAATACATCTCTTGCCTTTGATGCTCTTGTTGTCGGCGGCGGCATTGCCGGAGGAGAAGCTGCACTAAATCTCGCAACTAACGGTTTTAAAGTGTTGGTAGTTGAAAAAGACCTTTCTGTTGGTGGAAAAATGATTCACCTAAGCAAGGTTTTTCCTACTCTCGATTGTTCGGCTTGCATTACAACTCCAAAGGTTTCGGAAATTTCCCGACATCCTCTAATTACAATTTTTACTGAAACGGAGGTTAAAGGAATTGTGAAAAATGGGGAAAACGATTTCGATGCTAAGGTTGTGCGTAAACCCAGATATGTTATTGCGGAAGACTGCACCGGTTGCCAACTTTGCGAAGAAGCTTGTCCGGTAAATGTTCCCGATCAATACCAATATGGCTTGGTGGGAAGAAAAGCTGCATATATTCCTTTCAGCATTGCAAGTCCCAGAGTAGCTGCAATAGACATTGAGAATTGTACTCTTTGTGGAGCTTGCGAAAGAGCTTGCCCAACAAAATGTATAGACTTTACCCAAAAGCCTGTTGAATATTCTGTTAAGGTAAGAACTGTTGTGGTTGCCACAGGATTTAATCTTTTCGACCCTGTAAATATTCCTAGATACGGCTTTGGTGAGTATAAAAATGTTATTACCAGTATGCAAATGGAAAGACAACTTGCTCCAACAAGACCTTTTCACACAATTTTACGACCGGGCGACGGAAAAATGCCCGACAAAATTGCATACGTTCTTTGCACCGGCTCCAGAGATGCATCGGTTGGAAACCCAATTTGCTCTCAAATTTGTTGCATGTACTCAATAAAACAAGCTCAACTTCTTATGGGCGCTTTGCCTATGGCCGATATTACAATTTACTACATAAATATCAGGTCGTTTGGAAAAGGATTTGAAGAATTCTACGAACAAGCCAAAGGTATGGGAGTAAATTTTGTTAAAGGAAAAATTGGAAAAATAACAGAAAACGCAAAAGGTAACTTGATTTTGCGCTACGAAGATATTAACGAGAATATCTTAAAAGAAGCCGAACACGATATGGTGGTGCTTTCTGTTGGAGTTCTTCCAAATACAGAATCCGAAAAACTATTCGTTGACAAAAGCCTTCAATTAGATGAATACAATTTTGTGAAACAACCCGAGCAATTGGTAAGTCCCGCAAAAACAAGTATAAAAGGAGTTTTTGTTGCAGGAACGGCCTCAGGACCAATGGATATTCCGGATTCAATTCTTTCCGCAGGCTCGGCCTCATCGGAAGCTATTTCATATCTTAATAATAAATAAATAAGCAATGAATAAAAAACTAGGTATATATATTTGTCACTGTGGCGGAAATATCTCCGATTATGTGGATGTGGAAAAGGTAAAAAAAGCCATTGAAAACGAAGAAGGAGTGGCTATGGCAAAAACCACTATGTTTGCCTGTGCCGATTCTAACCAAAAAGAAATGGTTGAAGATATTAAAAGTAATGGGCTCGATGGTGTTATCGTGGCTTCATGCTCTCCAAAACTTCACCAAATAACTTTTAGAGCTGTTACAGAACGTGCAGGTCTTAATAAATACAATTACGTTCATGCTAACATTAGAGAACAGGCTTCCTGGGCACATTCCGACGATAAAGCCGGGGCTACCGAAAAGGCTATTCACATTGTAAAAGCTGCTATTGCTAAGGTTCGCTACGCCGAATCGCTTGAACCAATAAAAATTAAGTCGAAAAAAGCTGTTGCTGTTTTTGGAGCAGGTGTTGCCGGTATGAAAGCTGCAATAGAACTTGCAAATATGGGCTCAGAGGTTTTTCTGGTGGAAAGAGAATTTTTTGTTGGGGGACGAACTGCACAGTGGGATTCGGTTTGTACAAGCAATCAATCCGGTGGAGAAATTGTTTCCGAACTTTATGAAAAAATTAAGAATCATAAAAACATTATTCTTTACACAGGTGCCGAGGCCGAATCGTATTCGGGTAGTATTGGAGATTTTCATCTTAAAATAAGAATTAAGCCTTCGTTTGTAAAAAGCGAATTCAAAAAGGAAAACATTGAAAAAGCAATTAGCGTTTGTCCTGTGGAAGTTGACGATGAATTCGAATTCAACCTAAAAAAGAGAAAAGCAATTTACCAAAATAAGGAATCTGAATTTCCAAAAAGGCCTGTTATTGATAATATAAACTGCACCCGTTGCGGAGAATGCGAAAAGGTTTGCGAAAATATTGACTTTTCCCAAAAAGAGGAAACAGTAGATTTGCATGTAGGATCAATTCTTATGGCAACAGGTTTTGACCCATATTTGCCGGAAACAGGTGAATTTGGTTTTAATGCTATTGATAATGTAATTACTCTTTCTCAGTTTCAGAGACTTGTTAGTGCAAGTAATAAGGAATTGATTTATAACGGAAAGAAAATCAAAAATATAGCATACATTTATTGTGTTGGAAGCCGACAATCAGAAGGAGAAAACAAATTTTGTTCACGTTACTGTTGCACCACAACAATTCACTCATCAATTGAAGCAAAGAAAAAGTTTCCGGGTATATTTAACTTCCACTTTACCAGAGGAATAAGAACTTATGGAAAACAAGAAGCCTTGTACCACGAATCTTCAAAAATGGGCGATATTTACTTGCAATCTTACGAAAACGATCCTCCGGTAGTTGATATTCAGAACGGAAAAACAATTGTAAAAATTAACGATATTCTTACCGGAACAAAAGAAATGATGGTGGAAGCCGATTTGGTGGTTTTGGTAACGGGAATGACTCCAAGAGCCGAAAATTCAATAGGTTCATTATTCAAATTACCAAAAGGAAGAGATAAGTTTTTTAACGAAATTCACATGAAACTTCGTCCTGTAGAGACTGTAATAGATGGAATTACCATTGCAGGAACTTGTCAGGGTCCGAAAAATATTGCCGAATCGGTAAATTCTGCTCTTTCGGCGGCTACAAAATCTTTTTCCTATGTAAGTAAAGGTGAATTAGAGCTAGAACCAATTGTAGCTGAAGTAGATAAAGATACCTGCACTTGGTGCGGAATCTGCTCGGAAGCTTGTCCTTTCGATGCAATAAAGAAAGTTGATTACAACGGAAAAGCAGTTGCTGTTATTAACAATTCTAATTGCAAAGGTTGTGGAATGTGTCTTCCGGTTTGTCCTTCCGACTCAATTGAGCTTATAGCCTTTTCTAACAAGGAAATTGAAAGTATGATAAAATTATTGGCAAAAGATTAATAAGAATATTATGGAACCCGAAAAAGGAAAAACCGCTAAATTTTTAAAAGAGCAACAAGCTGTTTCGCCTGCTGCTATTGAAAATCTTAAGCAATTCACAAGAATAAAGAAAAGTATTGTAGATGCTCTTAAGGAGGAAGAATTAACTATTAGTCAGTTAAGCGAAAAACTTGCTATGCCAAAAACTGATGTATTGTACTATCTGATGTCTCTTTTAAAATACGGTATTGTAGAAAAAGGAGAAATTGACGATATGGATGAGTATTTCACTTATAAAATTAAGAAAGTAAATGAATAAGATAGATCCCCAATTCGGAATTAAGTTGAAAAAATATGGTGCGGTAGATTTTACTGCATGCTACAACTGTGGAAATTGCACAGCAGTTTGTTCCTTATCAACTCAAGACAGCTCCTTTCCCAGAGAAATGGTTCGTTATGGTGTTATGGGAATGCAGGAAGAAATTTCAGCATCTTTAAAGCCTTGGGAATGTTACTACTGTGGCGAATGTTCTGAACATTGTCCTCAAACTGCCAACCCCGGAGAACTAATGCAGGCGCTAAGAAGATGGTTAACTGCAAAATACGACTGGACAGGACTTTCAGGACTCTTGTATAAATCTCTTCCTCTCAGCATTTTTGCTTTTTTGTTATTAGCAGCAGGAGTAATTGGCTATGGAGCATACGAAAACTTTAATTTGGCAAAAATAATGCATTACGGACATCTTTTCGAAATGATTTCCATTGGAGCTGTTTTTGCAATAATACTTCTTCCCAACATTTTTAGAATGTGGAATTTTACAGTCTTAAAGCCCGGTTCAAAGGCCGGAATAGGAATATATTTTAAGGCAATGGGGGAATTGTTTATTCACATGTTTACACAAAAAAGAGCATTGGGCTGCGACGATAATCAGTTTCGCTGGTTCGAACATTTTATTCTCGTTTTAGGGTACTTGTCTCTTTTGTTTACAACTGTGGTTCTCGATTGGTTTGGCACTTCAAATCAAATAATTATTGCCATTGGTTATTTGTTTAGCGCAATAGTTTTTCTGGTAACAATAGATTTTGTTTCAGGAAGAATAAAGCGCAAAAAAGAAATTAGTAAATACTCACAACCCAGCGACTGGTTTTTTGTAATCTGGTTGTTTTTAATGGGTGTTACGGCTTTTGTAGTTAGATTATTTATAGATTTAGAGCTAATTGTCGACAATTCGTGGATTTACTATTTCCACCTAATTATTTTGGTTCAGTGGGCTTTAATAATTGTTCCTTTCGGAAAATGGACACACTTTATGTACCGTTCGTTTGCCATGTATTTTGCCAGAGTTAAGGAACTGGCTAAAAAATAGGACTGTTGAGATTCAAATACTAATTTGTGATTGTTAATTGAAAAAGGGGCTGTGATTGGCCTCTTTTTTTTGAACCATATTTTCATTTCACAGAATCAACACCCTGAAATTCTGTATTCCAAATCTGACCTTTACCCTGATGGGAGAGAACAAAAATTCGGCAAATTTTTATTATAAATCTCCTCTTCGTTGTATTGGAATATTCAACATCATGTTGGAACGCACGGGTACACCTTCCTCAATTCTGGGAGCAAACTTCAATGGTTTAAGAATCTTAGTGATTTCTTCATCAACACCGTAACCAATTTTTTTAAGGACAGTAATATTTCCAACAGTTGAGTCGGGCATTACTTCATAAGAAAGTGAAATTACTGCGTCAATTGTCTTCTTTTTTGCTTCTTCGGGGAATTTAAGATTTTGAAAAAAGTGAGAAT
This sequence comes from Bacteroidales bacterium, assembly GCA_016936815.1. Taxonomy (GTDB): domain Bacteria; phylum Bacteroidota; class Bacteroidia; order Bacteroidales; family GWF2-38-335; genus GWF2-38-335. Next base: position 31,186 of record JAFGXD010000065.1, on the reverse strand, counting down.
ACAAAGCCATTTCTCCTTGTGGATAATGAGCTTCAACATCAATATTAACTTGTTTGTTAATGTACTTCACCGTATCTTTTTGCTGAGAAAAGCATTGTGAACTAAGCAAAACAAATAAAAAAACCCCGAAAAATTTTCGGGGTAAAATTATTTTATTCGGGTTTAAGAACCACTCTAGTGTAGTTTTCATTGTTTAGATATTTAATTGCAGCTTTTTTAAGGCTTTCAACCGACATTGATTTAACAATTTCATTGTATTTATCGAGGCTTGTTTTGTCTAATTTGTTGTAATCAATATTTCTCAATTGATTTAACCAAAAACGATTTTCTTTAATATCTGATTCTCTTTCTCTAAAAAGTTTTTCTTTGGCTTTGTTAAGATCAACCTCAGAAGGACCGTTATCAATTAGTTTTTTCATTTCCTTGAAAACACCTTCGGTAAGATTATCAATATTGTCGGGAGAACATCCAAAAAATACAATTACTGAATATCCTGAATAAGGAAACTGTTTGTATTGAGGATATGCTCCAATTGAATAAACTCCACTCATTTCTTCACGAATTGTCTCAAGTAGTTTTGTTGAAAGAATTTCGCCAATTGCTTTAAGTTCCAAAAGATTTTGCAGGTTGTAATCTAAATCACCGTTAAGGCTCATATAAACCATACTTTTTGGTTCCTTGCCAAATTTAACTTCTTTATCAACCTTTCCTTTTGGAGGACGTATTCCTAAATCTTTGTAAGTTTCTGTTCTGTTAACCACAGGAAGACCGCCAAGGTAAGTTTCTATAAGAGGTTTAGCTGTTTTAAGGTCAATATTTCCCACAAAATAGAAGGTAAAATTAGATGCATCGCCAAATCTTTCCTTGTAAATTTTAAAAGCACTGTTAAGATTTGCCTCTTTGAGCATTTCGGTATTTAAGATTTTCTTTCTTGGGTGATATTGAGCCATAATAACCTGAATACTATCTTGAAAAGCAACTTCAGGACTCTGACTACGATTTTCGTAAACGCCAATCATTCTTTCCATATAAGCTTCGAAAGCATTTTCGCTTTTACGAGGTTTAGTAAAATACAGGTGAACTAGTTGAAGCATTGTTTCAAAATCCTGAGGACTTGAATTTCCATAAAGACCTTCATCTAAATCGTTTATGTAAGGGGTTACAGAAACTATTTTATCTGAAAGATACTTGTCAAGTTCAATTTTATCGAATTCTCCAACACCTGATTCCATAACAATATCGGCTGCAACCATTGCAGAAACATCGTATTCTTCGGCAACCAAAGACAGTCCACCCATTGTATATGAAGACATTAGAATTTCATCGTCTTTAAAATCGGTTTGTTTAATAACAACCTTAACGCCATTTTTCAAAGTCCATGTTTCTGTGCCTAATTCCTTATCTTTTTCTACCTTTCCAACTTTTGAAGCAACAGGTTTTTTTGCCAAAAGAGGTTTGTCGGATACTTTATCTACATAAGGTTCAAGTTTTTGTTTCTTGGCATCCTGAATCATATTTTTAAGTTCATCTTCGGTTGGCAGAGCAACACCCTCTTTTTCGGGAGCTGTTACAATTACAACCATATTTTCGTCTGTAATCCATTGATGAGCAAGTTTATTTATTTCTTCCAAGGAAATTTCGGGCATAAACTGCTGATAAAGCAAATATTCATAATCTAAACCCGGCACCGGTTGTTTCGACATAAGAAAATTACCTTTAAGTTCTTCAACAATATCGGCAGATTTACGCTTGTCTTTTTCTTTAAGTTGTTTTTCTATTTCTCTAAGAAGAGATTTCTTTTCCCTTTCTAGTTCAGTAGCTGTAAATCCATGTTGCTTAACTCTTTCGTTTTCTGTTAACAAAGCTTCAAATCCTCTTTTAAGTTTTTCGTTTGTAGTAGCAGCAATTGCCATGTAAACAGATTTTGGTCCTAAAAAATTAGAATAAGCAGAAACTCCATACATAAAAGGTGGATCTTTTTCCAAAGTAAGTTCTGTTAATCTTTTGTTAATCATTGAATTGTAAAGAGAATGTGTTAGAGCAGTTTTGTAATCGTCAGCTGTTTCAATAATAAAAATGGGATGCTTAATATACATCTGCACAGCTACTCCGGGGGCTTCCGGGTCGGTTGCAATTGAAATAACAGGTTCCTTATGATCAGGAATTTCTGGATATGTAGCAGAACGTGGATTGGTTGCAGCTGGTTGTTTTCCAAAAAGTTCTTTAATTTTTTGTTCAACCATTTTTGGGTCGAAATCGCCAACTGCAATTACAGCCATTAAATCAGGACGATACCAATCGCGGTAAAATCTTCTTAATGCATCGTATTCGCAACTATCAACCACCGACATAAGACCTATTGGAAGACGTTCTGCATATTTTGAATTCTTGAAAAGAGCAGGAATCATTTTTTCCATCATTCTAAACTGAGCTCCCTGATTCATTCTCCATTCCTCATGAATAATGCCTCTTTCCTTATCAATTTCCTCTCCCTCATAAGAAACTTTAAAAGCCCAGTCGTGAAGAACAAGAAGGCCTTTGTCTAAATATTCCATACTGTCTAAGGGAACTTTAATGCCATATACAGTTTCATCGAAGCTTGTGTAGGCATTAACTTCGGGGCCGAATTTCATTCCAATACTTTCCAAATAATTAATTAATTCATGTTTTGGAAAATTCTCAGAACCATTAAAAGCCATGTGTTCGCAGAAGTGAGCAAGACCTCTTTGATCCTCATCCTCCATAATGGAGCCGGCAGCAACAGCAAGAGTAAGTTCGGCACGATTTTCAGGAGTCTTGTTTTGCTTAATATAGTAAGTAAGACCATTTGATAATTTGCCATAGATTACATCCTTATCCATAGGAAGCTTATCCTGTGGATTAATTTTTGTTTGAGCCAAAATTGACCCGCAAAATAAAGTAAGAGTGAGTGTTAAAAAGAATAAGTTTATCTTTTTCATGATAATAAATTTTATTAATACAAGACAAAAGTACAAATTATTAAGTTCAATGGAAAGAATGTAGTATTTTAAAAATCGGAATATGTATAATTTAGGGAATATTTAACTTTTGAAATAACAGGTAAAATCACCCACACAAATAGAGTAATAAATCCCTTGAAAAGGCTATATATATTGACTTACCTTTAAATAAAAACATTCAGATATGAAAAATTTAATAATCATCCTCAGTTTAGCAGCAAACGTTCTCTTTGCGCAATCGTTTACAGACCCAATGGGAATACCCGTTTCAGATAAAATTATTAACTCAGAAAAAGCAAGTATAGACCTAAGCGATATTGAGGTAATGCCTGTAACTATTTCAAAAATATTTGCCTCTCCAACAAGTTTACCAACCGGTATAGCTTGCGACAACGAGTATTTATACGTTATTGGTTATAACGAATATCAAATCTTTAAATTATCGGTTGAAGATGGCAGTTTGGTTGAAACCATTCCAACAGGAATTCAAAGACCTTACGGAATAGCTATTAAAGATGGAATATTGTATGTTTTGGATAATCAGGAGAAAACTATTGAAACAATGGAATTAGATGGAACGGTAATTAGCACAAGTCCGGCAAGATCGGATTGTTCAGTAGGATATCCAACCGGTTTGTGTGTTTGCGATGGTTCTTTGTGGTTTAACGATACTCAGGGCCCAAGTCCTATTGTTGAAAACGATTCTACCCTAAATGTAATTTCAAACACAGGAGAAACAGATAAAGGATTTGAAGCCTTCGGCGATTTTCCAACCGGTATTGCCAGAAACGAAGATTACATTTGGATAACTGATAATGTAAGTATGTCGACTTTTAGATTAAGTGCCACAGATTTTGAATTAATTGACAGAATTATTACACCGGGCGGTGTTTATCCTAACGGACTGGCATACAGTAAAGAAGGTTTGTGGTATATTAATAATGACTCTGATTCAATTTACTATGTTGAAATGCCACTTACAACAAACTTGGACGCAAATGAAAATTCAAAAATATTAGAAATTTATCCAAACCCTGCAAACGAATATTTTGTTATTGAAGGGAGTATGAATTTTAAATTAGCTGAAGTTAACATACATAACTGCTCGGGAATTTCAGTCAAAAGACTACAAATATCGAATAATGAAAAGATTTATATTAGCGATTTAAAACAAGGAATCTATTTTGTAAATGCTTCAGAAAATGGTAAAACATTATGCAATAAGAAATTAGTTGTACAATAAACCATAAATAGATTTTTAAAGGTTGTTTGTTCAAATAAAAATATGTAGGTTTGTTGTAAGACAAAAAACTAATGAAAAAAAAAGTTTTAATACTTGAAGACGATTATTTGTTGGCCGAACTAATCAAGATTAATCTTATAAAAGCCGGATATGAAGTTGAATGTAGGCATTCGGGTTCTGACGGCTTTGATTTTTTAATGCAAAATCAAGATTATTTCCTAATTACCGATTATAGATTGTCGGATATGACATGTATTGATTTTATTGAAAAACTAAATTTTGAAAAAGTAGAAATAAGTTTTTTAGTAATTACGGGATTCGATAAGGAAAATCTTGGCGTAGATGTAATGAAACATGGAGCTTTAGATTATGTAGTAAAGGATTTAGATTTCAACGATAAAATCATTCATGCTACAAACAAAGCCTATGAAGTTAAACTAATGCGTGATGCACTAAATAAATCTATTGAAAATATAAGACAAAGTGAACTAAAACTCAGCATTATTTTTGAGAATATTGAGGATATATTTTTTATGATTGAGGAAGATGGAACAATTAGAGAGTTAAGTCCTTCCGTTAAGAAAATTCTTGGTATTCCTGCTTACGATTTAATTAACACCTGTATTAAAAAACTTTTTAGAAGGCCAGACGATTTTGCCTTAATGAGCAAAGAAATAAGAAACAAGGGCTCAGTAAACTCATTCGAAACCATTTTAAGAAGCCATGAAGACAAAAATATTTACGTTTCAATTTCATGTTCCATAATAAAAATAGGTCGTAACGAATCTGCTATTATTGGCGTTGCTCAAGATATTAGCAAAAATAAAGAAAATGAAAGAATGCTTTTTCAAAAAGTTATTGAAGCTGAAGAAAAAGAAAGAAAGAAAATTGCTGAAACAATTCACGACGATTTAGGACCCCTTTTATCAGTAATTAAACTATATTTCGAAAGGATTAAGAATTTTAGTGATAATCCGCAAAAGCAAAATGAAATAATTGAATCGGCAGCAGAAGTAATAGACAATACTATTAAAAAATCCAGAGAGATTTCTAATACACTTTCATCAAATGTATTAGAGGTAGGAGGTTTAAGAAAAGCTGTTGAATCTTTTGTAGGAAAAATAAAACTTGCAGAAAATCTAGAATTTGAAATACTTATTGAAGAAATATCTATTCCTAAACATATTGAAACTCTGCTCTATAGAATTTCAATAGAACTAATTAATAATTCGATAAAACATTCAAAAGCTACAAAAATTTCACTCAGAATATCAAAAAGCAGTAAAAAACTAGAACTTCTGTTTGGAGATAATGGAATAGGTTTCGACTCTAACTTGATAAAAAATCCTGAAAAATCGCCGGGTTACGGATTAGTCGGAATAATTAATAAAATAAAGATGTTATCGGGAAACTATGAATTTTTGGATAAATGGGGAAAAGGTTTTAATTTTAGGCTTACCTTTGAAAATAATGTAATACAATAAATTTTTGCTTATGATAAAAATTATGGTAGTTGAAGATCATGAAATCTTCAGAAAAGGAATAATAAATTTGCTTAACGACATTAAAGATGTTGAAGTTATGGCTGAAGCTGAAAATGGCAAAGATTTTCTTGAAAAAATAGAAACTATTAAGCCCGATATAGTTTTTATGGATATTAGAATGCCCGAAATAGATGGTATTGAAGCAACAAAAATAGCTATAGCTAAAAACAATAAATTGAAAGTTATTGCATTAAGTATGCATAACGAGGAAGACTATTTGGAGAAAATGCTTGAAGCCGGAGCTATGGGATTTTTATTAAAAAATGCTACCATGGTCGATATAGAAAAGGCAATACATTCGGTAATGCAAGGTTATAGGTTTTTCTCCGAAGAACTTATGAATATACTTGCAAATAAATATATTAAAAAACCCGAACCGGTTAAAGAAGATTCAGAGTTTTCTAAAAGAGAAATTGAAGTATTACAATTAATTTGTGACGGATTAACCAATCATCAAATAGGCGAAAAACTCTTTATTAGCAACCGAACAGTAGATGGTCATAGAGCTCGAATGCTTGAAAAAATTGGAGCCGCAAACACGGTTGGTTTGGTGATTTATGCTATTAAAAATAAACTGATTAAAATTGATTAATAAATTCTGTATTTCATTAAAATACAGTAAATAATACGTTTTTTCCATTCTTTTCAAGTCTAATTGTAAAACGAAGTTCAATAATAAACGCAGACTGGAAAACTAAGAATAATTATGCAATAATGCATCCTTATTATTTTTGCTTATAAATCCCCAAAACTATTTCTGCCAATTTCTCTGCAATTTTTTTCCTGCCGGCCTCGTAGTAATGCTCGGTTGTCCAGTTTTGGTCTATAAAAAGACTGTCTGTTAAAGCATAAAGATTATCGCAAACTATTACTCCTTCTTTTTGATAACGGTTAATAAGAAGTTTTCTGTTGAATTCGAAAAAGTACTTAATTCTTTTTCCCAACAGTTGTTCTGCTTTTTCCGTGTTTTCTGCCATTAGATTAAATACAAGATTCCATTTTCTCTTTTTGCACAAATCAACAATTTTATCGAAATCGGAAATTCTGGAGCTGTTTTCGGGCTTAATAATAAAGCCGAATGCTTTTACATAATGTGCCGCTAATTTTCTCTTAGTCAAGTCCCTTGTGCCATCAGCATTCCACGAGCCATTTTTCCATGCATCGGCATCCCAATCATTAAGATTTTTGTAGGGAAAATCAAAAGGAAGTTTGTAATGTTCTCTTTCCCATTTTCTTATTACTTGTCTATCTCTTTCTTCGGGGGTTTTCAAATCGTAGCCCTTAAAAGACAAAAGAAATCTGTTAAGTAGAGCCGGTCTGTTTCGTAAAAGTACCATAGATTTCATTAATGAAGTTTCTAAATGCGAATACAACCAATGCGCACTAAACGACCTTAAATTCATTGTTACAATTACTGTATTAATATTATTGTTTTCAGGAATTTTAGAAAGCAAAACATAGTAAATATCGGCATGCAAAGCACCTTTTGTAATATCGCAGACCTTTTTATCGGGCAGCAATTCAGCCAGAAAACCGGAAATACTCAATTTACTCTTATCTCTGTAGCCTGTTGTAACATTAGATGATTCGCCCAGATAAAGGATTTCACAAGAATCGCTAATATCATAAACCTTATTAATTATTGAAGAATGTTTTTGCAAATCTTTTTCTAGAAAATACTCAGAATAAATAAAATGCATTCCAAAAAGCATAATAAAGATTATCAGAAACTTAAGCAATATTTTAAATAAATCTCTTTTCATTTTTTAAAACTGAAAATAAATAAATGGAAACTCCTGAACTCCCGAAAATACAATAATTGCAAAAATAAGAACGCTGTAAACTGTCCATCGGGCCAAAACAGGAAGCTTAGCACACCAAAAATCGAATCGTTTGTTGTAAAGAACAAATTCAGATAAAATAAATAAAGCTAAAAACAGCCAAACAACCGGCTCTACCCTTAGATAAGAAGAGGTGATGCTATTTTGGAATAAACCTGTAAAAACCCTTTCGGCCTCGTAAATATCTGATGATCTGAAAAATATCCAGGCAATGCTTACAACAGCAAAAGTTTTTATTATTAGCAAGGCTGAAATTAGTTGCGAATTTTTTGATTTTAACTTGAATATTTTGTTTGCACTTTTCTCGGCCAAATAGAAAAAAGCAAAGATTAATCCCCAAACTAGAAATGTCCAGCCGGCACCGTGCCACAACCCGCTTATTGCAAAGACTACCAGAATATTTAAGCCTGCTCTAAACCACTTCACCCTGTTTCCGCCCAGAGGAAAATACAAATAATCTCTAAACCAGGTTGAAAGAGAAATATGCCATCTTTGCCAAAATTCAGCAATGCTTTTTGAGAGATAAGGAGTTTTGAAATTGTCCATTAGAAAAACCCCAAGAGTTAAGGCGGAACCAATTGCAATTAGTGAATATCCGGCAAAATCGGCATAAATCTGAAAAGAGTAGAAAAACAGACCCGTTAGAATATCCAAACTTGAATAGCTGAGGGCATTGGAATAAATTAAATCTACATAAACAGCAAGATTATCGGCAACTACCATTTTAATAAAGAGTCCGAATAGAATCAGACGCATACCATTTACAAAATTGTTATAGGAAAAATTAATTTTCTTCATCAACTGCGGCCCCAGACGGTTAAAACGTTCAATAGGACCGGCAACAAGTTGAGGAAAAAATGAAACATAAACGGCAAAAATGCCTAAATGTTTCTCAGGCTTTTGTTTTCCGCGGTAAACCTCAATGCTGTAGCTAAGAGTTTGAAAAGTGTAGAAAGAAATTCCAACCGGCAGCAAAACATCAAGAACGCTGGATTGCTGGAAAATGTTAAAATTCTGAATTAGAACAACATAAGATTCTGAAGCAAAATTGTAGTATTTAAAGAAAAAAAGCAGTCCAATATTTGTAAAAAGGCTTAAAACAAGCCAGGGTTTTCTTCTTTTCTTTTCATCAATTTTGCCCATTTTTCTTGCGGCATAGTAATCAATTAATGTAGAAAAAGCTATAAGTCCCAGATATTCTACCCTCCAGCAAGCGTAGAAATAGTAACTGGCAAAAAGAAGCAGAATCCAACGTAGCTTCCATGGAGTTAAATAATAAAGCAGAATAACCGCAGGAAGAAAAATTACATATTCAAGGGAATTAAAAAGCATAAAGGAAAATAATAAAAAAGTATTTCAGCTAATTATTATAAACTGATAAGCTTCTTTTTTATGGCAAATTTCACCAAATCAATAATGCTGTTCATTTCCAGTTTGTGCATAATGTTTGTACGGTGAGTTTCCACAGTTCTAATTGAAATAAAGAGTCTATCGGCAATATCTTTGTTGGCATAACCCTCAACAATAAGTTTAAGAATTTCCATTTCTCTTTGGGTTAAATCTTCTAGTTTCTGAGCGGCACGAGATGCAGGGTCTTTTTCTTTGGCAATATAGTCAATAAGCAGAGTGTTTGAAATAGTGTCGGAAAGAAAACTTTTTCCTTCATGAACATCCTTAATAGAGTTAATAATATCTTCTTTATCAGCCTCTTTTGTAAGGAATCCTTTTGCTCCGGCTTTAAGCGATTCAAAAATAAATTCTTCGTTGGTATGAGCAGTAAAAATAATAACTTTAATTCTCGGAAATTGCTTTTTGAGAATTTCTGTAATTTCAATTCCTGATTGTTCGGGCAGAGAAATATCAAGCAAAACAATATCGGTTTTAAGCTTTTCGAGAAGTTTAAGAAGTTTTTCTCCACTGGAAGCTTCGCCAACCACCTCAATTTCATTAGAGCTAAGAAGCGAAATTTTTAGTCCGTCTCTTACAACCTGGTGGTCGTCAACTAAAACAACTCTTATTTTGTTCATGCCAATATATTTTTAGTTAGTTTTGTTTTACTAATGTAAACTTAATTATTGTACCTTTTCCGGGTTTGCTTTCAACCTTAATAATACCGCCATTTTTTTCAACAAACTCCTTGCATAAAATAAGCCCCAAACCGGTTCCTTTTTCCTCCATAGTTCCTTCCGTTGTAAGTCTAAAATCTATTCTAAAAAGCTTATCAATATTTGCTTCGCTTATTCCTACCCCGTTATCTTCAACACTTACTTCAAGAAACCGGCTTTTTTCTGTTACCAAGATATTAATTTTCCCCCCAATATTAGAAAATTTTATGCTATTATTAATCAAATTTCTTAAAACAGTATTAATCATGTTTACATCGGCATAGGCAAATATGCTGGTTTTAAGACTGTTGACAACAGAAATCTTCTTGTTATCGGCATCTTTTTTTATTAATTCAATATTAAAATCAATAATATCTTTTAGGTCGAAATTCGTTGGTTTAAAAATTAGTCCTCCTGTTTGAAAAATAGACCATTGCAGAAGGTTTTCCAGAAGTTTATAAAGGTGTCCGGCAGAGGCATTAAGACCTTTGGCAAAGTGAAGCATTTGTTCTCTGGAGACATTGTGAGACGGGTTTGACAAATAATCGGAAACCGATAAAAATGAGCTTATAGGACTTCTAAGATCGTGAGCAATAACTGAGAAAAACTTATCTTTCATGGCGTTAAGTTCCTTAAGATTCTCCTGAGATTCCATAAGTTTCTTGTTAGTTTCCTGAAGTTTAATATTCTTTTGTCTTACCTCCTCTTCGGTTTCTTTTAGTTTATTTATATTCGATTCAATTACAACAATATTTGAGGTTTTACCTTCATTATCCAAAACAGGTGTAAGGGTAGTATGCAGCCAAACTTTTTCTCCATTTTTTCTAATTGCGTAAGAAGAATAAGTAAACGATTCGTGATTGTTGGTACATGAATTAAGAATCTGCTTAATATTTGGATTAGAGCTACTTTGCAAAATACTTCCTCCGTGTTTTTCACAATATTCATCGAAAGAATAGCCGTACATTCTGGTAAAGCCATCGTTAGTCCATTGGAAATTTCCTTTCGAATCCATAATCATTACGGCATTATCGGTTTTACTGGCAACAATAGATAAACGATTAAGATCCTGATTTTTCTTTTCAAGTTGAAGGTTAATCTTGCTAATTTCCTTTTCAGCAATTTTAAGCGATGAGATATCTGAATCTATAGCAATAAGGTTAAAAATCTCACCATATTCGTCGAGAACCGGAGTAAGGTTTGTTTGCAGCCAAATATGTTTGCCCCATTTGGAGATTTTAAATGAAGAATAGGTAACAGAACGTTGGTTTTTTCTACATTCTTCCAGTATTTCTTTAATTCTTGGGTTAGAGCTAATATCGGAAAGATTTCTTCCTTTTTTAAGTTGAATAAATTCTTCTAGAGTATATCCAAACATATTTACGAAACCGTCGTTTACCCACTCGAAATTTCCATCTGCATCCATTATGGAAACAGCGTTATCGGTTTTACTTGCAATGGTTGCCAATTTTCGCAGCTCTTCCGATTTTCTTCTAAGTCGTTCTTCGGATTCCTGCATTTGACGATTCTTTTCTTCGAGTTCCAGATTTTTTTGCTGAATTAGTTCCTCTGCCTTTTTAAGTCCGGTAATATCCGAATCAATTGCAACCAACTGAATAACCTCATCTTCTTTGTTGAGAATAGGACTTAGAGTGGTTTGCAACCAAAGTTCTTTTCCCGATTTTGTAACATGTTGGGCTGTATAGTTTACTGTTTTTTTCGATTCAACACATTCCTTTATTGCCTCTTCAATTTTGTTGTAAAAAGAGGCTTTATGCAAATTTGTAATTCCAATTTTTCTGTATTCATCGAAACTGTAGCCCGAAAGACTAACAAACTCCTCATTCATCCATTCGAAATTACCAAATTTGTCCATAATCAGAATGGCGTTATTGGTTTTGTTAAGAATTACAGAAAGTTGTTCAAGCTTTTTTGCCTGTTCACCAAGTCTTTTTTCCGACTTTTGTTTTAATCGGGTTCTGTTATAAACGATTATTGCGAGAATTAGAACAAGAATAGAAATTACAATAAAGAAGTTCTTTTCGTTTTGGTGACGTTCAGATTCTAGCTCCCTGATTGTCTTTTCCTGTTTAAGAAGTTGAATTTCCTTTTCCTTTTCGGTAAGAGTATTTTTCAGCAAAAATTCTGATATTTTCTTTTGTTCAAGCACCAAATAAATAGAGTCTTTAGTTACGATATACTTATTTAGGAAACTGTAAGCCTTCTGGTAATTTGCAAGACTAAAATGAACTTTAGACATACCTAGTAGAGCATTTAAAACATCGCTATAATTGCCTTGATTACCGGCATTTACAAGAGCATAATTGTAAAAGAAAACGGCACTGTCGGGTTGATTAATCAGGAGATATAAATCGGCAATATTTATTAGGGATTTTGAAAGCCCAAAATTGTCGTTAAGGTTGTAAAACAAATTGTAGGACGAATTAAAATAGATAATTGCAGAATCGATTTGATTAGTGTTTCTAAAGATCAATCCCCGATTAAAATCTATATTAGCAGAAAGACTATTGTCGTTGAAATCTCTGTTAATAGACTCAGCATGAGTTAAATAACCTTTGGCTCTATCGTATTCCTGAAGTGCAATATAAGATCTGGTAATATTTATATAGGCAAAAGCCTGTTCTCTTTTTCCCTCCTCATTATTTGGAAGGCTATTAAGACAACGGTAAAAATAGTCAAGAGCAAGTTCAATTTTATCTTTGGTTTGCAAATGCACAATACCAATATTGTTTAAAATTTTGGCTTTTAAGAGGTTGTGACGAGAACCTTTAATTAGTTCATAAGCATTTTGGAAATAATCCAGAGCTTCAAGATTATTATTTTGTTTTTGAGCAATAATTCCCAGATAATAAAGAGCTTTTACATAAATAATGCTAGTATCGGATTTCACCATTGCAATGTAAGCATCGAAAGCCTCTTCGCTTCTAGATTTCATATTAAGATGAAAATAAGCTTCTCCAAGGAAGAAATTATTTTGCGCAATAAGTTGATTATTATTAAAATACTCTGCAATTTTTTGTGATTCGGAGAAAGAGTATATTGCGGAATCATTTTTATTTTCTGCCAAAAATTGTTTACCGATTTGGTGGTACACAATTGATTTTTCTTTATAATTGGCCTTTTGCAAACGAAGTTTCAGGCTGTCGTTTTGGTTATTCGAAAACATAACCAAAGACAAAAACAGAAGGCAAATATATAATCCTAATTTCTTCATAAACAGTATAGTTCAGTATAATCTGAACTCCTTGTCGCTAAAAACTTATGTTTTTAAAGTTTAGCAAGTTAGCATAAAATTTTTAGAATTTCATACTGCTTTGTTCAAAATTAGATTTTTTCGATTTAATTACGGGATTTTATGGGGAATCTCTTGTGTAACATCGCCATATGTTGAAGCCGAGTTTGAAACAATTTTCTGATTAATAATGAATAGGAAAAAAGTTGGATTAACCAAAAACCTCCTGTAAAACCGCCAAAGATTTTGGCTCTTTGCCCGAAAGAAGGTGTATTTTATAGTAGTCAACAATTTTAGCAAGGACAGGCTTTCTTAGCTTAGATAAATCGGGTATTTCAGAAAAAGAAAGCGTAAGGCAATCTATAAAAACTTTTGTTTCATCGGGATTTAAGAAAACATACGATAAGGGTTTAGAAACGGTAAATATTCCGTTTTGTATGTCGAAATAATTATTGTCGTCATTTTTTATTAATGGCGAAAATCCTAAGTATTTCAACAGCTTAGAGAGAAAAATTAAATGAAAATCATTTGTATTGCTTTCAAGTAAGTCGAAATATTTAATGGAATTCTCTAAAAAATCGAAAAGCTGATTGTTGCCTTCCTCTTCTTTCAAGCATAAATATAGAATTTCCGATAAAAAAAGAGCAGTTGCATTTTTGTTTGGATTAATTGGAATTGTTTGAAGCAGAGGAGTTAATACTGCTTCCGAAATTTGTTGCAAGTCTCTGGAATTCTTGTTGCTGTATTCAATTTCGAGTAAAAAAAATGGCTGAAAAAGGTTTTTTCTTAGTTTGGCTGTTTTCGATTTGCTAATTCTTGCCATAAAAGCCATTCTGCCCGATTCTCTGGTATAAACATGAACAATAATGGCATTATCTGAAAAGGGAATTTGTCGCAGAACTATACATCTTGTTTTAAGAAGCATTGTTTTAGTTTATTACCAGAATTTTTGTAACATGAGTTTTCGAACCGTCTTCGTTGGTGCAGAAAGCCAGATAAACACCTGTTTTAACCTTATCTCCATCTACAGTTTTTCCGTTCCAAATAGCTTGTCCGCCCAAAGCATTTGTTTCGAAAACAAGATTTCCGGCAATATCTGTAATTTTTACGTTCGAATTGGCAACCAGACCTTTAATAACAATATCGCCCTGATAATCGTGTTTTACAGGATTTGGAAAAGCATAAACCTCGCCAAATAAGTTATTAGGTTCTGTGGCGGTACTTCTAAAGGAAATAATTCCCTTATCGGTGCCAATAAAAACCTCTCCGGAGGCAGGTTCAACATCTATGCTTAAAATTGAATTTGAATAAAGAGGCGAATTATCTTTATTGAAACGATAAATTTCGTCGGTACAATCTTCCGACATAAGATAAACCCCTGAATTTTGTGTACCAAACCATTTGCGATTGGCTCCATCTATTGCAATACATGTAACAATTTCTGTTTCAAGCAAATATTGGGCAGTACCATCTAAATCGAGAATTATTTTCTGGGCATAAAAATCACTGTTTTCAAAAATATTATCGGGATTAAAATAAGCTACTGCACCTTTGTTAGTGGCAACCCAAATGGTTCCGTTTTTATCTTCGGCAATATCGTAAATATCGTTTGAAATAATAGCTCCGGTTTCATCTAACACACTAAAGGCTTTGTAATTGTCGTCGTCATCATCTTCGAATGTTCCATTTTCGTTAAAAGCAAAAAGCCCTCTTCCTCTGGGTAGTAAAACCCATTTGTTACCGGTTTGTGTAACTAAAATTTCTCCAATATCAGTATTATTAAAGAGGCTTCCATAAGGAAACGAAAACCAATCTCCCGAAGGGGTTAAAACAGAAATTGGATTTGGAACGCCCGAATTAGTAACCCAGCAGTTGTTTTCAGCATCAAAACAAAGTCCTCCAAGTCTAACGTAATTCTGACCTTCGTAAATTGATTGTAAACTTGAATTATCGGCTTTATGAATGTTTACCAGCTCTTTATTTTTTAGTTCCATAAGACCAAATCCCCATGTAGCAATAAAAACCCTTGATTGGTCGCCCGGAAAAAATTCTGCTTTTATTACATCACGCACCCTTCCGTAGGGAGTATCGCCCCATGTTTTACTTGTCCAGTTGTTATCGGAAAAGACAAAGGCATTTCCTAATCTAAAAAGATTATTCCAGGAGCCATCACGTCCTCCTGCACAAACCCATACCTCGTTATTTTCTGCTGTAATTGAAAAAGCATTAAAATTTGAAGGGCCGTTTGGAACAAAAGAGTTTCCATAACCTTGTGTAAGATCTTTTCTAACCAGACCGGAAATTTTATCGGCCACCCATAGTAATTCCGAATTATTTTCGTCGCAAATGGCCTGAGAAGAACTAATATTGAAACCTCCGTAAGTATAAATATAATCTAAGCTATCTAATTCAGGTCTGTACATATAAACCTTAGCTGCTCCACAAATTAGTAATTTATCAGGGCCTTCTGAAATAGTTGAAATTGAAGATGCCATGGTAGTATCAACATACTGCCAACCGGTTTCATTAATAATGTATAAAGTATCGCCGGTTGCATTTTCTCCATTATTGTAAGTTGAAAATATTTGATTATTAAAAAATGCTATATTGTTGAATTCCTTATTGTAGTTTGGTATGTAATCTAATCTTTCCCAATAGGCAAAATCTACAAGATTGGGGCTGTTTTTATCGGCTTTGTAGATACCTTTTTCAGTAGCGGCAAAAAAGAAAGTTCCATTGGAAGTTAAATCGTAAACTGCTGTTTTAACTCCATTTTCGCCAATGTAATAAGTATCTCTTATTTCTCTTCTTGTTAAATCGAGAACCACAATACCAAAACCGCATGACAAATAAGCCAAATTGCTTTCAAAAAAAACATTATTAACAGATTTACTTCCAATAATAGATTTCCTTTTAATATCGGAAATATTAATAATAGTGTTATTTTCAATTAAATCTATATTTCCATTTGAATAACCAATAAAAAGAATTTTAAGGTTAGAATTATAGGCAAGGGAGCTAATACCAACATCCGACAAACCCTGCACTTTGTTAAGTCTGTTTATTGAATTATCGCCTAAATCTAAATAAGACAAGCCCGAAGCATTTGCGCAATAGACTTTTGTTTCGGCCTTGGCAACAAACAAACCCTCGGTGTAAGGAAGGTGATCGCGCCACTCACCTAAAGCAATTTGTGCATTAACCTGAATAAACAAAAACAACCCAATAAGAGAAAAAAGTAAGGTTTTCATATAAAAATAATTTCTTTACAATATTAGTAAAACTTAAACTAAAATACTCTGATTTTATTATTTGAATTGAAAAACTTTTGTTGTTTTAACAAAAATAATCTATTTGAATGGCTGAATCATTACTAATTTTTCAATTAATAATCTTACCGGCAATTACTTGTTTTTGCTTCCACAATGTTAAAAACTCAACTGTTAAATAGGAAACTTTACAGGTTAAATGGCGTATTTACAAATAGAAACTGTTGACCTTGAAAAACGCAAAAAATGTACCAGAAAATTAATTCTATCAAAATAATTCCCCTAATAATACTTCTTTCACTTTTTTTCAATTCTCCTGTTTTTTCTCAATGCGACACTTGCGATAATACAATTACTTTTTATGTTGACCTAACCGCTTCTCCTGACTCAACCTGGATAAGTCCTGAAACAAACCGGGACGGAGTATGTTGTGATAATGCTGGATTAAGATGTTTAAGATTTATTGTATATACTCATCCCTCCACCGACCAGATTTCCTTTAATATTGCCACTCCACCCATTCCACCCGGTCAGTTTTATCAATACGATTGCGGACCTTACGTATCTGCCGGAGAGCCTTTGTGTATTTCGGGAGCCGGTCCGCATTGCATAGTTTACTGCAAACCCGGGGCTGACATTAGCGCATACAGTATTACCGTTAGCGAAACTGTAGAAGCCGGCCCTGATATTGGAGTAGCAGACGGCTGTACTGGAATGATTTGGTCTTCAGGCCTAGATGAATCATCAATATTATGGAATTCGATATTTCCCGGAGCTTATGGCGAATATAATTACTTTCTTGATTGTGCAGCAGGTTGCGATACAGCTCATGTAATTGCCCAACCCGGATTTCCTCCATTTATTGATTTTGAAGTAAGCGGTGCAATGTTGGGGCCATGCAGCATGTTTAATACTTCTGATACGGTAAGAGTATATTTTTATGATGAAAAATGGGTTGATATAGAACCTGATAGTGCAGTTGTATGTTTTGGAGCCAGTTCAGCGGTTTTAACGGCTACACCTGTTGGAGGCAATCCTCCTTACGAATATTTGTGGAATACCGGCGAAACAACTCAATCTGTTAGTGTTGGTTTAGGTACTTATATTGTTGCCGTTACAGACCAAACCGATTGCCCTCCGGTTTACGATACCGTTGTTGTTACCCAACATCTTGCTCCCATAACGGCCAATGCAGGAGCCGATCAATTACTTTGTTCTAATAATGCCGATGTTAATTTAAACGGATCAATAGGTACTGCCACAGGAGGAATTTGGTCTGGTGGAACAGGCACCTTTTCTCCTAATGCCACAACCTTAAATGCCACTTACACTCCAACTGCTGCTGAAATATCATCAGGTTTTCTATCCTTATTTCTCACAACAACAGGTAATTCAGGATGTCCTCCTGTTACTGATGTAATTAATGTTACATTTATGGACGAACCTATTGTAACAGTGAGTCCCGACCAGACGGTCTGCGCTAATAACAGTGTTGTAAATGTCAGCGGAACAATTCTCAATGCCACTCAGGGAATATGGACAAGTTCAGGAACCGGAAATTTTGCGCCCTCAACAACAGATTGGAATGTTATTTACACCCCAAGCAACGCAGATACAGCAAATGGCTTTGTAAGTCTTACATTTACTTCCACCGATGGTTGTGCAGATATTTCCGACCAAATGATTTTAACAATTCTGCCTGCACCTTTTGTAAATGCAGGCGACGACAGATTGGTTTGTGAAACAGATCCGGGTGTAGCTCTTAGTGGAATAATTAGTGGAGGAACAGCTACAGGTTTGTGGACTTCATCTGGAACAGGTAATTTTTCACCCTCGGCAACCAATCTTAATGCCACTTATAATTTTTCTGCTGCCGACATTGCAGCGGGGTCGGTTACTATTACACTAACATCAACAAATAATGGGAATTGTAACCCGGTGAGCGACCAAATTCTTGTTACAATTCTTGATGTGCCAATTGCAAATGCAGGTTCAGATTTGCTTATTTGTAATTTCGATCCTGTTCCTCTAAACGGAATAATTACAGGAGGTTCGGGTACAGGAATATGGACAACACCTGATGGAACAGGCTCATTTTCACCTGATCATACATATTTAGACGCTGTTTATTATCCCAGTAACGACGATTATGCTGCCGGATCGTTTACCCTTGTCCTTACCTCAACAAACAACGGAACTTGTAATCCGGCATTCGATAATATTTTGGTAACAGTGGAGCCTAGTCCAATGGTCTTTGCAGGTCCAAACCAAATTGTTTGTGCTAATAATGCTGCCGTGAATCTTTTCGGTAATGTTTCAAACGGAGCTTCAAACGGTATATGGACAAGCTCGGGAACAGGAATGTTTTTACCTTCCAATACAGACCTTAACGCAATTTATTATCCAAGCGAAGCAGATACAGCAGCAGGCTTTGTTACTCTAACCCTGACTTCTACCGATGGTTGTGAGACAATTTCTGATAATATGAATATTACCATTAATCCGGGACCTTATGTAAATGGAAATGGAGATTATTTTATCTGCTTCGGAGATACTTTGGTTGATATTTCAGGAACAATTTCTGTTGGGGCAAGTACGGGAATATGGACCAGCATGGGAACAGGATATTTCTTACCCGATGACGAATTGCTAACAACCTCTTATATAATGAGTCCTGATGACCTTGCAAACGGAGGAGTTGAGTTAATTTTGACTTCAACCAATAATGGCAATTGTTTGCCGGTTTCAGATAATGTTCAGGTTTCTATTACAACAATACCAAGCGTTGATGCCGGACCGGATCAAACAATCTGTGGAAACATGACAGCCTCCATTTCAGGGAGCATTACTGATGGCGCCGGAACAGGAATATGGTCAACACCCGACGGAACGGGCTATTTTCTACCCGATGCAACAAGCCTTAATGCAACTTACGTTCCTTCCGATGCCGATACGGCTGCAGGTCAGGTTAATCTCGTACTAACAGCCACCGATGCTTGCGAACCAAATTCAGATTTTCTTGTTTTAACAATTCTCGATGGTCCTTATGTTAATGCAGGCTCAGATCAAATTGTTTGTCAGGATGCTCCAAACGTTTCCCTTAACGGTGAAATTTCATTATGGGCTCAGCCGGGACAATGGACAAGCTCAGGAACCGGAACATTTACGCCTAATAGTTTTACCCTTAATGCTACTTATAATCCTTCTGCCGCAGATATTGCAGCAGGCGAAGTTTTTCTTACATTAATATCAACCAATAATGGAATTTGCGATGCCGGAAATGATCAGATACATATAACAATTTTACCACCACCAATTGCTAATGCAGGTGGAAATCAAACTGTTTGCGCTAATAATTCAACCGCAATAAACGGCTCTATAACAGGAGGTTCGGGGCTGGGAATTTGGACAACTTCCGGAGATGGTTCTTTTCTAAACAGCGATTCAACTATAATAAACCAATACATGCCGGGACCTTCCGATATTTCTTCCGGTTCTGTTACTTTAACACTTACAAGCATAAATAACGGGGGTTGTTTTCCTGCTGTTGACAATGCAATAATAACAATTCAACCTGCACCATCTGTTAATGCCGGTTCTGATTTGTTTGCGTGTAGCAATAATCCTACGGTTAATTTATCGGGTTCTGTTACAATTGCTACAGGAGGAGTCTGGTCTTCTTTGGGCGGCGGTTGGTTTTTCCCCGATGCCGGAAATCTAAATGCTCAATTTACTGCAAGTGCTGCCGATGTTGCTAACGGGTCGGTTAGTTTGGTACTAAGTTCAACAGGAAACGGACTTTGTTTGCCGGTTAGCGACACAATGAGGATTGTTTTTACACCTTCGCCGGTTGTAAATGCAGGAACAGATATTTATGTATGTGAGGGAACCACAACGGCTTCTTTATCGGGTTCGGTTTCCGGACCTACTGTTACAGGCGTTTGGTCGACACTAGGTTCCGGATCATTTTTTCCATCTTCCACTTTCCTTCACTCCACTTATAATTTAAGCTCGGCAGATCTTTCAAATGGTTGGGTAGATTTGGTGCTTACTTCAACAGGTAATGGAAACTGCTTACCTGTTACCGATACTGTTAGAGTTATTGTTACTGAAATACCGGCTGTAAACGCAGGTCCCGATCAGGTAGTTTGTGCAAATAACTCGGCAACTCTCCTAAACGGGGTTGTTTTTGGAACTCCCGGAACAGGACAATGGTCAACTCCAAACGGAACAGGAAGTTTCTCTCCATCTGAAACAAGTTTTACAACAACATATTATCCCGGAATTAATGATGCTGCACTTGGAGATGTAATAATTATTTTCACTGCAACCGATGCTTGTGTACCCGTAAGAGATACTCTTATTCTTACAATAACTCCTTCGCCGATTGTAAATGCCGGTCCCGACCAACTAATATGCGACAACATTACGTCGGTACAACTTAACGGAACAGTTTCAGCCGGGGCTTCTCAGGGTTTGTGGACGACAACAAATGGAACAGGAAGTTTCGTTCCAAATGCCAATGCACTTAACGCTGTTTACAATTTGAGTGCAGGAGATATTGATAATGAAATTGTTACACTAGTATTAACATCTACAAATAATGGAGATTGTTTTCCTGTAAGCGATACAATGAGAATCTCATTCGGAGTAAATCCTATTGCAGGTTTTGATTTTCCTGCAGTTGTTTGTCTAAATGCACCAACAGTTTTTACAAACACATCAACTATTAGTGAAGGCAGTATTGTTTTCCATCAGTGGAATTTTGGCAGTAATGTGTACTATACAGAAGACGTTACGCACACATTTACCTTTCCGGGAATTTATGACATTCAACTTACAGAATATTCCAACATTGGTTGTTCCGATGCAATAACGCAACAAGTTACGGTTTTGCCTCCTCCTGTTGCCGATTTTCTTTATTCTCCCGATTGCGCAGACGATTTAGTTGCCTTTACCGACAATTCAACACCGGCAGCTTCTTGGTTATGGGTTTTTGGTAATGGCAACACAAGTACTAGTCAAACACCAATTAATCAAACCTACCCAATGGCGGGAGATTACGAAGTATCTCTTTCAATAACAGATGCTAATGGTTGTTCTGCACAGAAATTCGACACAATTACAATTTTCCCGAGACCAACAGCAGCAATGCTACTTTCGGGATATTGTGCAGGTGAACTTTTAGGTTTTAACGATATGTCGGTAATAAGCGATGATACAATTATTTCGTGGACATGGGATTTTGGCGATGGTTTTACCAGTAACGAGCAGAATCCTTTTCACCTTTACGCAAACGAAGGAAATTACAATCTAATTCTTGAAGTTTCAACGGCAAATTGTACCGATGCCGACACACAATTGATTTATATTAATCCCATTCCTGTTATAGATATTTCCCCATCTGCAACCGATGGATGTAATTACACAAATGTGGTTTTCACCAACAATACAACAGGAGCCTCTTCCTATTTTTGGGATTTTGGCGACGGAGTTACATCAGTTGTTCCTTCTCCAAATCATACTTTTATTAATAATACAAATCTTGAAATGGTTTTTCCGGTAACAGTTGTTGCAATTTCGCCCGAAGGCTGCAGGGATACTCTTCATATTGATATTACCATACATCCTAGTCCTGTTGCTGCCATTTCCTCCAATTCTACACCCGGCTGTAGTCCTCTTTTAGTTGATTTTGAGAATTTTTCTGCGGATGCCGACAATTATCTATGGAATTTTGGCGATGGAAATACTTCAACAGAAATAAGTCCTCAGCATACCTTTATTAACGATACATCTTTTATTTTATATTACAATGTAGTATTAACAGCCTATTCAGCCTTTGGATGTGCAGATTCAATAAACCAGTTTGTAACAGTTTTCCCAAATCCGGATTACGACTTCACAGTTACCCCTGATTCCTCATGCAATCCTTCTTTGGTGCAGCTTACAACTATTCCGGGAGAATATTCATACGAATGGATCTATGGTGACGGAACCTCGGAACTTGCAGGTGCAAATGCCTGGCACATGTATAGTAGCACCTCTCTTTTCGACACAACATATACGGTGGAACTGGTTACAACAACATTTTTTGGTTGCAAAGACACTGTAAGTCACGATTTGGTTATACATCCTTCTCCAGTTGCCAATTATAGCGTTGATACATTGGAAGGTTGCACT
This sequence comes from Bacteroidales bacterium, assembly GCA_016936815.1. Lineage (GTDB taxonomy): Bacteria > Bacteroidota > Bacteroidia > Bacteroidales > GWF2-38-335 > GWF2-38-335. The sequence goes on along the minus strand of JAFGXD010000065.1, from coordinate 8,770 downwards.
CCTTTGGTTGTTGAAATAACAAATAACTCATTTGGAGCAAATTCATATACTTGGAATTATGGGGACGGAACTAGCTCTACAAACTCATCTCCAATATTTAGTCATACGTTCGAAAATCCGGGATTATCTCCTGTTAGTTATAACTGTCAGTTAATTGCTGAAAGCGATAATGGTTGCACCAGCGTAATGACAAAAACAATAACAGTATTTCCGGCATCGCATTCAGGGTTTTATGTTTCGGCTGAATTTGGATGTTCTCCACTTGAAGTTCATTTTACGAATTCCTCTATGGGAACAGATGCCTACAATTGGTATTTTGGTGACGGAAACAGTTCAACCAACACAAATCCTGTTCATACCTTTGTAAACAATGGACTTGATGCTGAAACTGTTAATGTTTTACTTGTGTCGTCTTCAATATATGGTTGCAAGGATACTGCTACTTTCCCAATTACAATTTATCCGAAACCCGATGCTTCATTTGCTTTGGCGGCAAGTTCGGGCTGTTCTCCATTTAATGCTGTAATTACCAATAATTCTGTTGGAGCCAGTTCATATTACTGGGATTTTGGCGATGGAACAAATTCTACTTCGGTAGGGCCAACTTTCAATCATACCTACGAAAATCTTACGGGATTACTTCAAACGGTTAATATTCAATTAAATGTGACAAACAATTTTGGTTGCATTGATCAGGTTTTGCAAACAGTAAATGTTTTTCCTGAGGTAATGGCCGATTTTTCTGTGGAAACCGAGGGTTGTTCGCCCTATACGGTAACTTTTGTAAATCAGAGTATGGGTTCAGTTAGTTACACATGGGTTTTTGGAGATGGAAATGTTTCAACAAGCTCAGGCCCAACTCATACCTATGTAAACAACAGTCTAAACGACACTGTTTTTACTCCGTATTTGGTTACTCTCTCGACTTTTGGATGTCCCGATACTGCCTATATGGACATAAACGTATTGGCACAACCAAAACCAATATTTGAGATTAGTGAAAGCTCAGGTTGTTCACCATTAACAGTTGATATTACAAACAACTCTTTAGGAGTTAGCACATATTTATGGGATTTTGACGATGGAACTAGTTCAAACACAGATGCAGCAGCATTTTCACATGTTTTTGTAAACACAACTCTTAACCCTGTAACTTATGTTATGGAACTTGAAGTAACGGGAGCATCAGGTTGTGTAAAAACAGTTTTTGAGTCAATTACAGTTTACCCCGAAGTTTACCCTTACGTTATTTGCGATACTGTTGGCTGTCATCCGCTTTCAATTACCTTTAATAATTTTACAACAGGAGCATCTACCTATTCATGGAATTTTGGCGATGGAGGCACATCAAATGATAGTGTTCCTACTCATACTTATTTTAATCCGAGTGCAGAAAATGTAATGATAAGTAATGCCACAATGCTTGCAACATCTTCTTTTGGATGTGTTGATTCGGTATCTTTCAATATTAATACATACCCAACTCCAAATACAGTATTTTCAATTAATCAAATAACAGGATGCAGTCCGTTTAATGCAATAATTGAAAACAATACTCAGGGTGGAGAAGATTTTTACTGGAATTACGGAGATGGAGTTTTAGATAATAATTCCTCCGAAATAATTCATCACACTTACGAAAACTATTCGGGTTCAACATCTACCTATAATCTGGAATTATTGGCAATAAATCAATATGGTTGCGAAGACCATCATGCACAATATGTTACAATTTACCCCGATGTATCAGCAGGCTTTGTTGCCCTTAACGAAGGTTGTAGTCCTCTGCCTGTTAATTTCATAAACATGTCGGAAGGCGCAGAAACTTATTACTGGCATTTTGGCGATGGAGCATCGTCGGGCGAAGTAAACCCAAGTCATACCTATACCAATTATACAAACACAGATGTAACTTACAATATGGGATTAGTGGCAACTTCTGAATATGGATGTCAGGATACTTTTATTTACCATGTTACAGTTTTTGCAACACCTTTGGCAAGTTTTACAGCTACCCCAACATTTCAGGTTTATCCTTCAACAATTGTTGATATTGTAAATCAGACAACAGGAATTTGGGATTATTACTGGACATTTGGTGACGGACAGGAAACAAGCAATGCAAATCCCTGGACTCACGATTACGATACCTGGGGAACCTACCAAATTACATTGTTTGCAAGCGGTGAAAACTGTTCCGACAGTATTTCGCATACGGTTATAATTGATGCACCACCTCCTCAAGCGGCTTTTGAACCAAATGCAAGCGGTTGTGCACCATTTCATGTTATTTTCGAAAATCAGACTCTTTACGGAACTTCTTTTTATTGGAATTTTGGAGATGGGGGAAGTTCTACAATGGAGCATCCTTCATATACATATCATCATCCCGGAGTATATATTGTTAGTTTGAAAGTAATTGGCTATCATGGAGAAGAAGTTCTTGCAGAAGATAGAGTAATTACTGTGTACGATAAGCCATTAGCCTATTTTAAACCAATTCCGGCTGTTGTTTCCATACCAAACGAAATGGTTACTTTCTTTAACCTTTCTGAAAATGTTGAACATTCGTATTGGGATTTTGGAGACGGAACCACCGACACCGTTTTTCAGCCAACTCATTACTATGTTTTGGAAGGCTCTTACGACGTTTATCTGCATGTAACATCACCTGATGGCTGTGTTGATTCTGTATTATTAAACGATGCAGTGCTTGCCCAAAGCGATTGTCAGGTTATTTTCCCTAATGCCTTTTCACCGGCAGGGGCTAAAATGGGTGAGAACAAAAAATTCAGACCGATATACAAAGGAATAACAGATTACCGATTGGAGATTTTTAATCGCTGGGGTGAGCTGATTTTTGTTAGCACAAATCCGGATTACGGTTGGGATGGTTACTACCGTGAAGAACTTTGTAAACAGGATGTTTATGTTTGGAAAGCAACTTACATTTGTGCCAATGGAGAAAAATTTGTTAAAACAGGTGATTGCACCTTATTAAGATAAACGACATGAAACCAATAACATACATATTAGTAATTATTCTCATCAGATTGGGAATTACTGTAGGTTTTGCGCAAGACCCACAACTTAGTCAATTTTACGCCTCGCCCCTATATCTTGCTCCTTCTTTTGCAGGATCTACCGATGGAAGCAGAGTTGTAATGAACTATAGAAATCAATGGCCTTCAATTAATGTTGCTTATCAAACCTTTGCGGTTTCATACGACCACTACTTTCCATCTCAGTCGAGTGGAATTGGAATATTTATGATTAAAGATGTTGCCGGAAGTGGAAATTTAAGTACAACAAACCTTGGCCTTCAGTATGCTTTTAACTTTAAAGTAAACCACAAATGGTACATAAGGCCTGGACTTCAAATGCAAGTAACACAGAGGAAAATTGATTTTGAAAAGCTGATTTTCTTCGAACAGCTAACTTTTCAGGGTATTTTACCAATAAACTCGGAAGCCGGAACAATGGAGAATATCTCATATTTAGATTTTTCGTCTTCGGTAATGGCTTTTGGTATGCATGAATGGGGCGGTTTGGTAATTCACCACATGAATAGGCCAAACGAGTCTTTACAAGGACATATAAGCGAAGTACCTACAAGAGTTTCTATCTTTGGTGGAAAGAAATTTGTTTTTAATTCTTCTGCAAACGACCTGCTGGGTCGAAGCATAACAGCATCTATAATGTACCGGGCTCAGAAGAAATTCGATCAACTCGATTTGGGGTGCTACTGGACAAGCAGACCACTTGTTTTGGGATTTTGGTATAGAGGTTTACCACTATTTAAAAAATATGCTCCGGGATACGGCAACAACGACGCAATTGTTTTTATGGCAGGCTATCAAAGTACAGAATTTAAAATTGGTTATTCTTACGATTTTACTATTTCGAGACTAGTAGCCCGCTCGGGAGGATCGCATGAAATTTCACTTATTTATGAATTTTGGCAAGACCAAAAAGTAAAGGGAAGAAAAAAAGTTATTGTGCCTTGTCCGAAATTTTAGAAAAATTAAACAATTTACTTTGGTTTACTGTTAAGAAAAAAACAAAACTTAACTTTGCAGTAAATGAAATTCGATACACACATGGATAGAATGTCTGACGGAGGCCCTATTTATCACGAAACAGACCTCAGTCATTTTATAGCCGAGCCTTGGAATGCTTTTTCTTCTTTGGTAATTGCTCTTCCGGCTATATATTTTCTTTGGAAATTAAAAGGAAATTATAAACTTTATTCTTTTGTTATTTATTTTTGTGCCCCTCTGCTTATTGCCGGTGGAATAGGAAGCACTTTGTTTCATGCATTTAGAGCTCATACATTTTTTTTGGTTTTAGATATTGCTCCAATTGCTGTATTAACAATGGGTTTAAGCGTTTGGTTTATTTACCGACTTATTCCAAAATGGTATTATGTTGCCGCTATTGTGGTTTTTCTATTTCTCTTAAGAGGAATTATTTTTACCTATTTCGAAGGTTCCGATGCAATAAACATCATGTATTTTTATACCGGTTCTTTAATATTTGTTCCGGGTTTACTTTTTGTTAGAAAAACCAATTATTGCTGTCTTAACCTTCTATTGCTTTCAACATTGATGTTTGGTATTTCTTTGTTTTTTAGGTTTTACGACGACTTTCCCGAACAGTTTATGCACATGGGTACACATTGGTTATGGCATGTTTTTTCAGGTATTGGAGCCCTATTTTTAGGTTTGTATCTTGTTGGTGTTCAAAAAACAATAAAAAAAATAGATTTGAAATAGATATTTTTATTTCAGACCACCCTTATTAACTTCAGCCTCAACATCATTAATTTCAATAGGAATTCTTTTCTTACCCAAATTTCTGCTACCTGTTTCGGTAACTAAGATATCGTCTTCAAGACGTATTCCACCAAAATCTCTGTATTGATTAACTTTATTGAAATTAATAAATTCTGTATTAATGCCTTCTTTAATCCATTTATCTATTAATGCCGGAATAAAATAAATTCCGGGTTCGTTAGTTAAAACAAATCCAGGTTGCAATTTTCTTCCTAAACGTAAATAAGCAGTTCCAAAAGCTGTTTCTCTTGTTATTTCATTGTCGTATCCAACAAAATTTTCTCCCAAATCTTCCATATCGTGAACATCCATTCCCATCATATGACCTAAACCATGAGGAAAAAACATAGTGTGTGCACCTGCATTAACCGATTCTTCAACATTGCCTTGCATTAGTCCGAGAGATTGCAACCCTTCGGTAATAACTCTGGCAGCTAGTAAATGAACCGATTTATAGCTTATGCCAGGCTTAATTTGAGCAGTTGCAGCATTATTTGCATTAAGAACAATTTGATATATTTCTTTTTGTTTTTGTGAAAATTCTCCGCCAACAGGAACAGTTCTTGTATGGTCTGTAGCATATTTCATGGGTGAATCGAAACCTGCATCAATTAGCAACAGGTCACCCTTTTTCAACAAATTACCATGATAGTGATTGTGAAGAGTTTCTCCTCTTTTTGTCAAAATTATGGGGAAAGATGTCATTCCTCCATAAGAAAGTGCAATACCTTCCATTGCTCCTGAAATCTCACGTTCGTAAATTCCTTCGTGTGCCAGTTGCATTCCGGTTGTATGCATTAGATAAGCAACTTCCATAATTTGATCTAAATGATCAATTTCCTGTTTTTCTTTAACGGATCTTAGTTCAACAACTGCTTTGATTAAATCAACACTTGCATTTTCTTTCTGTTTGTATGGATGTATTCCTATAAGTTCTTCAAGCAAAATTTTGTTTTCTGCTCTGTAAGGAGGGAGGAAGTGAATTTTTCTTCCGGCAGATATTGCTTTATTAAGAAATTGCTTTAGTGCACTAAATGGTTGAGTATTTTCTATTCCAACTAATGCCGCTTGATCTTTAACTGCTGGTTGAGGCCCCATCCAAATAATATCTTCAATATCAACATCGTTACCAAAAATATAATCTTTGTTTTCATCAATATCTAAAACCCCGGCAAAGCCTTGTAAATCAAGACCAAAAAAGTATAAAAAATTGCTATCTTGTCTAAAATGATAAGTATTTGCAGGATAGTTCATTGGAACATCGCTGTTTCCAAGAATTATAGCGATGCCTGAATTTAGTTTCGAACGAAGAATATCTCTTCTTTTGATGTAAGTTTCTTTGCTAAACATTGTTATATTTTTTAAGTATTTGGATGGTAAAGTTAATTAAAAATCATAAGTACAGGAAAAAACTTTAGAAAATTCACCGGCTTGGGTTGGATTTTTTTATTACTTTTAGGTCAGCAGCAAAAGCAAAAGAAGTTTCTATAAAGGAAATCCAACAAAACTATTCATAAGAGTATTAAAATTGCAAAGAAAAATTGACTTTGCATTTCAAAAATATGATTACACCAAATTGTTGATTTATGGGGTAAACTATCAAAAATAATTGCCTTTTGTAACTATATTGTAATCGTAAACAACAAAATAATACCGGATTTTCTTGATATAACGAACTTCTTAAAAGAAAACGCAGATATGCTAAATAACCTGATTTGCACAAAAAACAATAATTTTCATATTAATTATTGTCATACTAGAGAAGGGTAGTTGAACAGTAGTTTAAGATTCTTCAAAAAGTACCTATTTTAATCAGTGAGTTTGAGTGTGAGTACTCAGAACAGTGTGAGTTTGAGAGTGAGTTAACAGTTGAAAACAGAGTGAGTGTGTTTCGCTCGAGACCATTCTGGTCTCTCACTCTACACACTCACTCTGTTTTAGTAGCGGAACACCCTGAATTGTCGAACAAAATAATACCGGATTTTCTTGATGTAACGGACTTCTTAAAAGAAAACGCAGATATGCTAAATAACCTGGATGAACAAACAACCCTACCCTTTTTCACCCATCCAATTACAGGGGGGGGCTAAGGGTATTTTTGACCAAAAAATTTTGTTTTTGTTTTTTGGGGGAGGGTTTTTAAGAAAAATTTGATTTTTCGGAATTTATACCATATATTTGTAGTGAATTTGATTTCCTCCCGGTCTGAGCTTTGATAGCCAGATACCGTTTGTGAAATCAGATTTTTAATCCAACTTTACTTCCGTACCGTGCTTTGATAGCCGAAAGACGTTTGTTAGGTTGGATTTTTTTTATTTCGAATTGCTACAAATCCTCTCTGAATAACCTTTTGAATGTTTTCCTTGATGTAGCTTTTTGGTTATCGATTGAATGAATTAAATTATCAATCATTTTCCTTGCTTCCTTATCTGTAAATTCTTGAGGGTCTTTTTTTACGAAGGTACTTTGAATTTCCTTTTTGGTACTTTCATATAGTTTTACTTGAAAATCAAGTCCATTCTCAATAAGTTCTGCTTCTAATTTTGAAGTATTTTCACTAATAATCCACTCAAAAACACCAGAATCAAAATATGCATAGATTGAATTTAACAAATCATCACTTACTGATTCATTAAAATCATAATATAACCTTGCTTTTTCCATTAAGGAGTTCTTTTTCTCATCAGGGTATTCTTCTATTGAAATTGATAGCTCATTGATAACCTCATTTACCTCCTCTAACTTTGTTTCTTCTGAGGACATTGATAATAATCTCATGAAAAGCTCTGTATCATCAATTATTTCCTCAGCAATGGCCTCGGATTCATCCTCATGCCACCACATTTCTACCGACCTATACCATGCCCAAGGAGGAATAAAAATTGTTGCGATTAAATCCGACTTTGAATGTTTGTTATACGAATGGATAATACCAAAAATCTCACCATATAATGTAAATAATATTACAAATACATAAAATACAAGGAGACCAGAAAAACCTCTATCATTCTTCATTTTTGCAATTTTTTATACAAATTTATTGAAAAGTATTATCTTTACCAAAAGTTCAGAATGAAATTCAGCCTATTAATATTGTGTGTAATTATTACGAAAATTCTTCTTTCTCAAAATGATAATTCATACAGAAATTATGAATATGAAATTATAACTATTGGGGAAAATAAAGCATATATTTTAGAAGTAACAAAAGACACTTTTCAGACCAAATTCGAGACAATTATAGCTATTAATTCTCTAGTATTTAGGTCAGTAACCGGAATTACTGATGAGACTTTGGAAAAAATGTACATTAATGCAGATAAAAACAAAAACGGATTATTAAGTTGGCCTGAGATTGAGGTTTTTCAAAAAATGATTGTAGCTAAATACAAATACTTTATTACCGATACAGTTTTGAGTCCAGACAATTTTATTAAAATGGGTGGTGGAAAATGCGATGATTGGTCATTAATGACAGCAGGGCTTTTGCGATTCTGGAATTACGAGCCTTACATAGCACGTTTTGGCAGAACCAAAGTAATTGGTCATGCTCTTTGTTTGGTAAAAACTACCGAAAAAATTCCCTCTGGCTATATGTACTACGAGATAGAAAATAATCCTGTTTTACCTAGCGGAAACTATATTCCAATTGATTATGATGTTGTTGGAGGTTTAAGTGCAATTGATGGGAGGTGGAAGATTAGCCATGTTTATGTGCCGGAAAGTATGTACTAATTAAAAGTAATTGATATGTTAGCAAAAGTTTTAGCAATAGTTATAGTAACTGCAATAATATCTATAATTTATGGAATTATTAAAAGCGCAAAGAAGCGCAAAAACAAAGCCTTTATTAAATCAAATAAGTCTAATGCATTTGACAATATTAAGAAGGATACAAATTGCTTTGGAAATGATTGTGAAAAGAAAATATTTTT
>JAFGXD010000064.1 GCA_016936815.1 Bacteroidales bacterium | reverse complement strand
TGAGAAAACATTTTTCTTTACGACTTGTGGTAGCAACATTTACCCTGACTTTTGTTTTATTGTCGGCAGCAACATTTGCCTGTACAAATTACCTTATTACTAAAGGCGCATCAACAGATGGTTCGGTAATGATATCTTATGCTGCCGATTCGCACACTCTATATGGAGAACTATATCACTGGCCGGCAGCCGATTATCCTAAAGGTGCAAAATTAAAAATTTACGAATGGGATACCGGAAAATTTTTGGGAGAAATAAATCAAATTGCACACACTTATGCGGTTATTGGAAACATGAATGAGCACCAACTTGCTATTGGAGAAACAACTTACGGAGGAGTAGACACACTTGCCAACTATAATTCAGGAATTATTGATTATGGAAGTCTTATATATATAACCTTGCAAAGAGCAAAAAATGCCAGAGAAGCAATAAAAATTATGGGCGAACTGGTTGAAGAATATGGTTATTACAGCAGCGGAGAATCTTTTTCAATTGCAGATAAAGACGAAGTTTGGATTTTGGAAATGATAGGAAAAGGAAAAGATAAGAAAGGTGCAGTTTGGGTAGCATTAAAAATTCCAGATGGATATGTATCAGGACACGCAAATCAGGCCAGAATAACTACTTTCCCACTAGAAAACGGAAAAACATCAATTTCTTCAAAGAATCTTAGCAAGGTTTTTCAACCGGAAATTGAATGTGTTTATGCACACGATGTTATTTCTTTTGCAAAAGAACTCAAATTGTTCAGCGGAAAAGATAAAGAATTTAGCTTCTCAGACACTTATGCTCCTGTAAAATTTGGAGGAGCAAGATTTTGTGAAGTTAGAGTATGGTCGATGTTTAGAAAAGTTAACAAAGACATGGACAAATATCTGGAATATGTAAAAGGTCATGATTTAAAAAACCGAATGCCACTTTGGATTAAGCCCGATAGAAAAATTTCTCCAAAAGATATGTTCGATTTTATGCGCGACCATTTGGAAGGAACTCCTTTAGATATGACAAAAGATATGGGTGCCGGACCTTGGGAAAATCCTTATCGTTGGAGACCTCTTACATGGAAAGTTGACGGCAAAGAATATTGTCACGAAAGAGCTACAGCAACACAACAAACAGGTTTTTCTTTTGTTGCACAAAGTAGAAACTGGTTACCCAATCCAATTGGAGGTATTTTTTGGTTTAGCGTTGACGATGCAGCTTCAACAGTTTATTTTCCAATGTATTGCGGCTCAACAGAAATACCATGGAGCTTTGCCGTTGGAAATGGAGATATGATGACTTACAGTAAACAAGCAGCTTTTTGGGTTTTTAATGAAGTTTGTAACCTTGCTTATACCAGATACAATATGATTCATCCTGAAATTAAGGAGAAAATTGACAATTACGAAAACAAATACCTTAAGACCATTAAGGCGGTTGATAAAGCTGCTGACGAGCTTTACAAAGAGGATAAAAATCTTGGTATTGAATATATTACAAATTACTCGGTTAATACCGGAAATAAATTAACCAAAGATTGGAGAAGTTTTTACGAATACCTATTTGTAAAATATATGGATGGTAACGTAAAAGAAAAAATTGAAACACCTGCCGACCATAAATATATTCCGCCAAAAGTTAAGTTTCCCGGTTATGGCGAAGATTGGCAAAGAAGAGTTGTTAAAGAAACAGGTGAACATTTTTTAGTTCCTGAAGGCGGACACTAGAGGTATTTGATTAATATTTTTTAAGTTGGCTTAATATTTTTCTTGAAATTTTATTAAAAACAAAAAAAATAAATTACCTTTGCGCTCCAATTTTGAATGTTAACTACTAAAGATATAAGTAATGGATTTAATTAAAGTTGTTGAAAAAGAATTTGCGGTTGAAACAAAACATCCTGATTTTAAAGCTGGAGACACTGTTTCTGTAAATTACAAAATTAGTGAAGGTAACAAAGAGCGTATTCAGCAATTTAGGGGCGTTGTTCTGCAAAGACGCGGTGTTGGTTCAACAGAAACTTTCACAGTTAGAAAAATGTCGGGTGGCGTTGGTGTTGAACGTATTTTCCCTGTTCATTCTCCTGCTATTGACAGCATCGAGATAAACAAAAGAGGAAGTGTGCGTAGAGCAAGGATTTTTTACTTACGCGAACTTACAGGTAAAAAGGCCAGAATTAAAGAAAAAAGATTCTAATTACTATTTGATATTTAGAAGCCTCCAAAATTGGGGGCTTTTTTTGTGTTTGTCAATTTACTCGCCTCAAGAACTAAAATAAGGAAACAAGATGACAAAAAATAAAAAAAGAACCAAAAGAACTCAAACAATCTATTGAATTAGAATATTATCTTTGTAGCCGAAATGAAATTTGATATCATAAAAAATTGTCCGGCTTCCAAAGCCAGAACGGGAAAAATTGAAACCTATCATGGAACAATTTCTACACCCGTTTTTATGCCTGTTGGAACTGTTGGTTCTGTTAAAGGAGTATTTCACAGAGATTTGGAAAACGATGTGGAAGCAAGAATTATTTTGGGAAACACGTATCATTTGTATTTACGACCGGGTATTGAAACACTAAAACAGGCAGGAGGTTTGCATAAATTTTCTTCATGGAACAAACCTATTTTAACAGATTCTGGTGGCTATCAGGTATTTTCACTTTCTCAAAACAGAAAATTAACCGAAAATGGGGCCATTTTTAAATCGCATATTGATGGATCAAAACATATTTTCACTCCCGAGAATGTAATTGATATTCAGCGAGTAATAGGCTCCGATATAATGATGGCCTTGGATGAATGTACTCCTTTCCCTTGTGACTACAATTATGCAAAAAAATCTATGGAGCTAACACATCGCTGGCTAGAAAGAGGATTCGAATATTTTCAAAAAACAGATTCATTATATGGCTATTCACAAACGTATTTTCCTATTGTTCAGGGAAGCGTTTTTAAGGACTTAAGAAAAATTTCTGCTGAAAAAATAGCATCATTTGGCGCAGAAGGAAATGCAATTGGCGGTCTTTCTGTTGGCGAACCAATTGTAGAAATGTATGAAATGATAGATGTAGTTAATGAAATTTTGCCTTTAGATAAACCTCGATACCTCATGGGAGTTGGTACTCCTGCAAATATTCTGGAAGGGATAGACAGAGGAATAGATATGTTCGATTGCGTTATGCCAACAAGAAACGGGAGAAATGGTATGTTGTTTACATCGGAAGGAATAATAAACATTAAGAACGAGAAATGGAAAAACGATTTTTCTGTATTGGACGAAAACGGAAAATCTTATGTTGACACATATTATTCTAAGGCTTATTTAAGACATTTGTTTATTGCGGGTGAAATGCTTGGCCCTCAAATAGCCTCATTGCACAATTTAGCATTCTACCTTTGGCTTGTTGATGAAGCTAGAGCAAAAATTGAAAACGGAACATTTAAACAGTGGAAAAATTCAATAGTTAATAAACTGGCCGAAAGGCTTTAACATTAAAAATAATGGGAAAACAGAAAAAGGTTGATTCTAAAGAAGCCGGATTGGAAATTGGTCTTCATTTTTTTAAATTTTTTCTTAAAACTGAATATCTACATTACGGGTATTTCAAAAATTTAGAAACCGATATCTCTAATCTGGCAAAAGCTCAGGAACAATATGCCAATTATTTACTATCTTCAATTCCGGAAGATGTAAAAACAATTCTTGATGTTGGATGCGGCTCAGGAAAAATGGCTGAGACTCTTTTAGAAAAAGGTTATAAAGTTGATGCAGTTGCTCCCGGAAACTTACTTTCAAACTATGTTAAAGAAAAAATTGGCGATCGCATTGAGTTATTTAATTGTCGTTTTCAAGACTTGGTTACAAGTAAAAAATACGATATGGTAATGTTTAGCGAAAGTTTTCAATACATTCATATTAAAGATGCTATGGAAGGCGCAATAAATTTTACCCGAGAAGGTGGATATATAATGATTGCCGACTTCTTTAAAACCGATGCTCCTGGAAAATCAATGCTTGGCGGAGGACATAAGTATTCTGAATGGTTGGAAGTAAAACCTAATTTTAAACTGGAAACCATTAAGGAAGAAGATATTACAGAAGAAACTGCTCCTACAATAGATTTGGTTAGTCAACTTTCAACAGAAGTACTACAGCCAATTTGGAGAGTTGTTTTTGCTTTAGCAGAAGACCGTTTTCCATTAATTCTGAAATTCGTTAAATGGAAATACAAAAAGAAACTTGCTAAGCTTGACGATAAACACTTTTCAGGGCAAAGAAACGGAAAGAATTTCAAAATTTATAAGAAGTACATGTTCTATTTGTTTAAAAAACAATAGATTACACAATGTTAAAGAAACTCGATATTTATATTATTAAGAAATTCCTTGGGACGTTTATTTTCTCAATTATCTTAATAATAAGTATTGCAGTAATTTTCGACTTCGCAGAAAATGTTGATGATTTTCTTGATAACAAAGTTCCAACAGAGGGAATTATTTTTAAATACTACTTGAATTTTGTTCCATATTTTGCAAACTTATTTTCTGCTCTATTCGTCTTTATTTCAGTCATTTTCTTTACTTCAAAAATGGCTTCTAACACCGAAATTATTGCAATTTTAAGTTCCGGAATAAGTTTTCGGCGAATGTTAAGACCATTTTTTATTTCGGCATTCCTAATTGCTGTATTCTCCTGGTGGTTGGGAAATTTTATTATTCCTCCTGCAAATAAAGTACGCATTGAGTTCGAAAACAAATACATGAAAAACCCTTATTGGGTTGATCAAAACCATATTCATAAACAAATTAGTCCTGGAGTCTATATTTACATGGAAGATTATGTTGCTACTGAACAAAAAGGCGAAAGATTTTATGTAGAAACAATTAATGGAGTAGACCTTGTTTCCAGAGTAGCTTGTAATGATGTTAGATGGAACAAAGAAAAGGAGTGTTGGGAAATGATTAACTATTTTACAAGGGAATTAGACACACTTGACGAAACCTTTACAAAAGGCAGCATGCTTGATACAGTAATAAAATTGCATCCAGACGATTTTATTGAAAGAGATAATCTTAAAGAAACAATGGATTACAATGAATTAAACGATTTTATTAGAAAAAAGGAACTTGAAGGCGATGAAAAGATTATTAACTATATATTGGAAAAACACCAAAGGAGTTCTATGCCCTTTGCTGCTTTTATTTTAACCTTAATTGGTGTTTCAGTTGCATGCAGAAAAGTTAGAGGTGGAATTGGATTGCATTTGGGATTGGGTTTGGGATTAAGTTTTGCCTATATTCTTTTTATGCAAGTTTCAACAAATTTTGCCAAAGGAGGAACCATGACACCAATTTTAGCCATTTGGCTTCCTAATATTATTTTCTCTTTAATTGCTTATTATCTGTATACTAGAGCACCAAAATAACTATTTGTTGGTAAAAGGTTAATAACGGATGTTAAAAAATAGCTTTTTCAGCAAAAAAAAGAATTATTTTTGAGCCCTTTTAAAACGGAAATTCTAACTAAAACCAATACATATGTCATTAAAACGTAAAACGCTAGAGCTACTTAAGCGCCGCGAGCAAGTCCAGCAAGGTGGAGGTGAGCAGGCCATTAAGAAGCAAGCAGCAATGGGAAAGATGACGGCCAGAGAACGTATTTTAGCTCTTTTGGATAAAGATTCTTTCCACGAATACGATTTGTTTGTCGAACACGAAGCTCGTGATTTCGACATGGACAAAAAAATTCTTCATGGCGATGGTGTAATAATTGGTACCGGAACCATTTTTGGTGCTCCGGTATGCATTTATGCCCAAGATTTCACGGTTGCCGGAGGTTCATTAGGATTGATGCACGCCAGAAAAATTACCAAAATCATGGATCATGCCATGAAATTGAAGGTGCCAATTATTGGTATTAACGATTCCGGTGGAGCTCGTATTCAAGAAGGTGTAAATTCACTTGCCGGATACGGAGAGATTTTCTACAGAAACACTCTTGCTTCAGGTGTAATTCCTCAAATATCTGTTATTCTCGGTCCTTGCGCCGGTGGAGCTGTTTACTCCCCTGCCCTTACAGACTTTGTTTTTGTTGTGGATAATATTTCAAAAATGTTTATTACAGGGCCGGAAGTAATTAAAACAGTTCTTGGCGAAGAAATATCTATGGAAGACCTTGGTGGAGCTCGTGTACACAGCGAAATTACAGGTAATGCTCACTTCTTTGCAATGTCGGAATTGGAATGCTTTGAACAAATAAAAAAACTTATTTCTTACATTCCATGGAACAACCTTAGAAAAGCAAAAGCCTTCAAGAGCAAAGAGCCAAAGAAAACACTTAAAATTGGTGAAATAATACCTTCCGACCCAAAACAACCTTATGATGTAAGGGATGTAATTAAATCTATTGTTGATGATTCTGATTTCTTTGAAATTATGGAGAATTGGGCTGGAAACGTTGTAATAGGATTTGGTAGGATTGCAGGCGACACTATTGGTTTCGTTGCCAATCAACCCCTTGTTCTTGCAGGAGTTTTAGATGTTGATTCATCCGATAAGGCAGCTAGATTTATTCGCTATTGTAATGCATTTAATATTCCATTGGTTACCTTAGTCGACCTTCCAGGATATTTACCGGGAGTAGATCAGGAACATGCAGGAGTTATTCGTCACGGTGCTAAAATGCTTTATGCTTACTCGGAAGCCACAGTTCCAAAAATTACTGTTATTCTTAGAAAAGCCTACGGCGGTGGTTATATAGCTATGAATTCCAGACATTTACATGCTGATTTTGTTTTTGCTTGGCCAGGAGCTGAAATTGCTGTAATGGGACCGGAAGGTGCTGCCAATATTATTTTCCGTAAGGAAATTTTAGAAGCTGAAGATCCTGAAAAAATGCGTAAACAAAAGGTGAAAGAGTATAAGGAAAAATTTGCCAATCCTTATGTAGCTGCTGCAAAAGGGTATATTGATTCTGTTATTGAACCTGAAGAAACACGAAAACTATTAATTCATGCTATTCAATTATCTTCTGAAAAGGTTGAAGACAGACCAAAGAAAAAACATGGTATTCCTCCATTTTAATAATTAAAGATATGGAAAATAAAGATTTTAAAATGCTGAATATTGACGGCACAAAGTATAAAACTCTTATTCCTGAAAAATATGAAAATAGAAAAGTATGGGAACAACCGGATAAAAGAATTTTGAAAAGTTTTATTCCGGGAACCATTCTAAAATTATTCGTAACTGAAGGACAAAAAGTAAAGGAAGGTCAGAGAATTCTTATACTTGAAGCAATGAAGGTGCAAAACAGAATTCTTGCACCTATTACAGGAACTGTTAAATCTATTAATGTTGAAGTGGGAGAAAAAATCCCAAAAAATAAATTATTAATAGAATTTGAATAATCTTACTATTTAACCCTAAGAAAAGACAAATAGCCTTTTCTTAGGTTTTTTTTTGCAAAATTATCTTCTGAATATTTCCACACTAATCTATCTTTTTCAATTATTTATATTCTAAAATCCTAATTAGGAATTTGATTAAAAAATGTTAGTAACTTTTTATTCAAACATGACTAATACTATTTTAACACCCCCAGTTTTGTTGTAATTTTGCATTGTTTTTAGGAGAAGAATTAGCAACCATTTACCTAAAAACAATTAATGTATAAATTTTAATAATAGATTAACCTATGAGAAAATTAATTTACTTATTGCTTTTCATGCTACCCGGCTTTTTTGTTAATGGTCAGGTAGTTGAAATTGGCACCGGTACAAGTACCGGATCCGATTATTTTCCGTTTTACACCTTCTACGAAAACGGAAAATCGCAAACTTTGTACTTCCAATCGGAAATTGGTGGTGCTTTTACAATCGACAAAATTGGTTATAACCTACAAGCCATAGCAGCTTCAGGTTATGAAGTCTTGACAAACTTAACAATCAATTTTAAGTACACTACTGCAACAGAATTAACTACAGGTGCTTATGCCGACATGACCGGTTCCACACAGGTATTCTTTAGTCCGTCTTACACTCTGGGTTCAACCCCCGGTTGGGCAATTATTGATATTAACGATTTTGCCTATAATGGAACCGATAATCTAATTGTTGAAATTATTTGGGGTGATGAAGGCGCCTACAGTTCAACAATTTATAAAAATTACAAAACTACAGGAACTGTAAATAGAACCGCTTATGGTTATTCAGACTTTAATACTCCTCCTGGTTATAGTGGGATTTCAATGGAATACAGCAACATTAGATTCTTCGGACCATTAGTTTGCTGGGAACCTTCAAATTTTATTGTTTCTAATATTGATACTTATCAGGCAGAATTTTCATGGACTGCAGGTGGTTCAGAAACTAATTGGAATATTGAATACGGCCCTGCAGGTTTTGCTCAAGGTTCCGGAACAACAATTGCTGTTACAGATAATCCTTACACTTTAACCGGATTATCGGCCGATACCGATTATCAAATATATATTCAATCTGATTGTAGTGGATATGAAAGTCTGTGGATTGGTCCTTTCGATTTTACAACTCTTCCAACCTGCCCTGCTCCTACTGATTTTACTGCAAACTACTATGATTCAGATGAGGTGCAATTATCATGGACCGGTGGAGGCGCAAGTACATGGAATCTTGAATACGGTCCAACCGGTTTTGCTATTGGAACAGGTACTTATGTTGCCGATGTTTCAAACCCTGTAACTATTTCAGGTCTTGTTTCTGAAACAACATACGATTTTTATGTACAAGATTATTGCGGCGTTGGCGACGAAAGTGTTTGGGTTGGACCTGTAACTATAACTACTACAGATGCTTGTCCCACTCCAATAAATGTTGCTGCATCTAATATTACAGGTGTTTCTGCAGATATTACTTGGACAGGTTTCGATGGAACTGCATTCGATATTGAATATGGTGCAAGTCCTTTTACTCCAACAGGAACCCCAACTATTGAAGATGTAGCTCCAAGTACTTACAATATTACCGGTTTAAATCCTGTAACTAATTATTCAGTTTACATTAGAAACGATTGTGGAGCTGAGCAAAGTGCTTGGGTTGGACCTATTAACTTTACTACTCCTTGTGCTGATTTTGTTCCATCCTATTTTCAAGATTATGCTAGTTTTCTTCCCGAATGCTGGTCCAAAGCCAGAGGTCAACTAGCAAATCCAACAAGCTTCACAGAATCTACTTCTTATTGGATTGCTGATGGATTTGGAAATGTTGGATCTACAGGTGCAGCAAGAATAAATATTTATTCAACAAATCGTTTTGAATGGATGATTTCCCCATCAATTGACTTAGGTGATGGTTCTATTGAATACCAATTGGAATTTGATATGGCTTACACTGTTTATGCCGGAACAGGAAGTGCCACTTTGGGTACTGATGACAAAATTGCAGTTGTTATTTCAACAGACAATGGGCTTACTTGGAATTTGGCCGATGCTTTGGAGGTTTGGGACAATTCATCAACTATTTCAAATACCGGAGAACACAGAGTTTATAACTTATCAGGTTATACAGGAGTTGTGAAATTCGGTTTCTATGGAGAATCTACCGTTTCCGATGTGGATAACGATTTCTTTATAGATAATTTCTGGGTGCGACAAGTTCCTACATGTATGGAACCTTCTGCATTTTCAGTTGATTATTACGATTCAGATGAAGCTACTGTTTCATGGACAACAGGTGGTGCGGCAAACTGGAATATTGAATATGGTCCTTCAGGATTTACTCCCGGAACAGGAACTCTTCTTCTAGACGTTTCAAACCCGGCAACAATAACCGGTCTTTCTGCCGAAACTGCTTACGATTTCTACGTGCAAGATTCTTGCGCAGTGGGTGATGTAAGTCTTTGGATTGGTCCACTTACTATTACTACGACTGAATTCTGCCCTGCTCCAATTTCTTTTACCGGGGAAAATATCACTTCCTCTTCAGTAGATTTAAGTTGGACAGGCTTTGACGGTACTGCATTCGACCTTGAATATGGTATTGATCCTTTTACTCCAACAGGAATTCCTACAATTTACAATGTTGGAGTTAGCCCTTACACGCTTTCAGGTCTTCTTCCTGCAACAACCTATAGTGTTTATATTAGAAACTATTGTTCTACCGACTCCAGCGCATGGGTTGGACCTTTTACTTTCACTACCGAATGTGAAGATTTTATTCCTTCTTACCTTCAAAATTTCGACACATATTTACCTGTTTGCTGGAGCGAAGCAAAAGGCCAAATTGCAGACCCAACAACTTTTACTTCCACTATTTCTAACTGGGGAGTAGATGGTTTTGCAAATATTGGATCTACTGGAGCAGCAAGAGTAAATGTTTGGTCAACAAATCATTATGAATGGATTATTTCTCCAAATATTGATTTGGGTGATGGTTCAATTGGATACCAATTGGAATTCGACATGGCTCTTACAAATTATGCCGGAACTGCTGCTACAACTTTGGGAACAGACGACAAAATTGTTGTTGCTATTTCAACCGACGCAGGAGCTACCTGGAATTTGGCTGATGCTTTAGAAGTTTTCACCAGCGCTTCAACCATTTCAAACACAGGAGAGCATCATGTTTACGACCTTTCTGCTTACACAGGAGTTGTGAAATTTGCATTCTACACAGAATCAACTATTTCCGATGCTGATAATGATTTCTTTATTGATAATTTCTGGGTAAGAAAAATACCAACCTGCTTTGAACCAACTAATTTCGCTGTTGATTATTACGATGCCGATGAAGCTCAACTTTCATGGACAACAGGTGGTTCTGCAAATTGGAATATTGAATATGGCCCTTCAGGATTTACTCCCGGAACAGGAACTCTTCTTGAAGACGTTTCAAACCCTGCTACAATATCCGGACTTTCCGCCGAAACTGCTTACGATTTTTACGTTCAGGATTCATGCGGCGTTGGTGATGTTGGCCTTTTTATTGGACCTCTAACAATAACAACTCCTGCAAACTGTCCTTCTCCTATTGATGTTACAAGCTATGGAATTACAGATACCGAAGCTACAATTGCATGGAATGGCTTTGATGCAACCGAATGGGATATTGAATACGGAATTAGCCCTTTTACTCCAACAGGAACACCTAGTATTGAAAATACTACATCTAATCCTTTTACATTCACAGGACTTACAGGTGAAACAACTTATGATTTTTACCTAAGAGCAGATTGTTCTTCCGAAACATCAGAATGGACTGGTCCTTTCCAGTTTACAACTCTTATGACTCCTTTAACTAATCCAACTGCTTGTGGTGTTAACATGGCATTTGGCCCAAACAACTTAACAATTCCAATTCTGGTTGATGCTGCTTCAGGAACACAACTTGGAACTGATGTTATGATAAGAGAGGTTAATGTTATTATACAACACGATTTTGATGCTGATGTGGAAATGTATCTTGAATCTCCTTCAGGGGTAATGATTGATTTATCTGTTGGAAATGGTGGAGGAAATTATGATTATGGAATAATTGATGGAACCTGTAGCCATTTTACTAATTTCATTATGTGTGCTCCAACTTCAATTAGTTCTGGAATTGCTCCTTTTGTTGGTTCATATATTCCTGATGGCGATTTTGCAGATTTCAACGATGGTTCAGATCCAAATGGAGTTTGGATTCTTCATTTAATTGACAACTACCCTAGCCTTGATGATGGAAGCTTGCAATTTGTTGAACTAGTTTTTGGACTTGAAAGCTCTGAAGCTGATTTTGTAAGCTTTAGCTTCCCAACACAAACAGCTCCTGCAACAATAGATTATGGTTCAAATAATGTTGATATTTCTGTAGGTTTTGGTACCGATATTAGCAATTTAGTTGCTTCTTTCACTCTTACTTCTTGTGCTTATGCTGAAATATCGAGTGTGGGTCAAATCTCCGGTGTAACTACAAATGATTTTTCTTTAACAGTAACTTACACAATTTTTGCCGAAGATGGTACTAGCGAAGACTGGACAGTAAACGTAACTGTTTCACCTGTACTTTCAGAAACAGATATTATTACATATTCTTTTGCAGAACAAACCGCCCCTGCTGTTATCGATCCTATAAATCATACTGTAAACATTAATGTTAACTGGATGGCTGATATTACAAACCTAATTGCAAATTTCACCCTTTCTTATGGTGCAAATGCTACAATAGCTGCAGTTCCTCAAGTTTCAGGACTTACTTCAAACGATTTTACTCTACCTGTTACATATTTAGTAACCGCAGAAGATGCTGTAACAACTCAGGATTGGATTGTTACTGTTACTCAAGATGCTGCTCCGGAAGGTTCTTCATGCGATTACGGCCTGGAGGCTTTTGTTGGTCTGAATGCTGCCGATAATTCCGATTACGAACAGTGGTTCTATTTCAATCCTCCTCAATCAGGTGTGGCTACAATTTATTCTTGTGGGTTGGCAAGTATTGACACATGGCTTTATGTTTATGGAGATTGTGATTCTGTTGCTACAATGGCTCATATTGCTGAAAACGATGATGGATGTAGCCTGCAATCAACTGTAACATTAACAGTTAGTTCAGATTCTACATATTTGATTCTTTGGGATGATGCTTATGTTGGAGGTGTTTTCAATTTTATGATTGATTTAACTCCTTATGCTGCCGATCTTGGAATTCAGTTTCCTGATGCTAATACTACTACTTGCGGCTTGGGAGATTCAGAATTGCTTTACTGCGAAATTCACAATACCGGAGAAGTAATAATTCCTGCTAATGATACCATTATTGCAATTGCAGATTTCGATTCAGGATATCATATTGAGGACACAATTATTGTTGCTACTGATGTTAATCCGGGAGAATTCATTGGCTTCGTGTTTAGCGAAACCATAGATTTGTCTGCTCTTACAACTTACAATTTTGTAATTAATATTATTTACGACGGAGATGCAAATTACTTAAACGATTCTGTTGTAGGTTTCATTGAACATTACGAATTGTCGGTTCAAATTGCAGGCGGCGATACTATTCACGTTGCATCAGCTTCTCTTCCTTACGGTCTAACAACTGTTGGAGGATTCTTCAATTATTTCTGGCATAACGCAGATTATAGTATTACAGGAACAACTGCTATTTTCCCTGCTTCTGCTTACGGCTGGTATTATGTAGATGTAACCGATGTTAACGGATGTACTGCAACAGACTCTGTATTAATCGATTTCCCTGTTACCACAGAACTACCTATAAATATTTCAGAACTTGAAGTCTATCCAAACCCTTCCAACGGAGAATTTACCTTGAAAATGGGAATGGAAAATTCAAAAGATGTTAATATAAGTATTATTAATACTTTGGGACAGGAAATATGGACAAAAGATTATTCAAACATTAATACCATTAATGAAAACATTGCCCTTAAAAATGTTTCGGATGGCATTTACAAAATCCAGATTAAAACCCCGGATGATTTGTTTACTAAGAAAATCGTAATACAAAAACGATAGTTAATAAAAAAGCAGGCTTAGGCCTGCTTTTTTTTCATTTATTTTTTGCAACTTTGAATTCCCTTTCGGCAAGGTTTTATGCCGTTCTTACATAAGTTATTAATTAACAACACAAAACATAAAAACATGACAAAACGCGTTTATACGTTTGGTAACAAAGAGGCTGAAGGCAGAGCCGACATGAAAAACCTGCTTGGTGGAAAAGGTGCTAACCTTTGCGAAATGAATCTTATTGGTGTTCCTGTGCCTCCCGGTTTTATTATTACAACCGAAACATGCACAGAGTACAATCAACTAGGAAAAGACAAAGTTGTGGAGCTAATGAAAGCTGAAGTTGAAGCTGCAATGAACAAAGTTGAATCTATAATGGGAATGAAATTCGGCGACAAAGAAAACCCATTGCTTGTTTCAGTTAGATCGGGAGCTAGAGTTTCTATGCCGGGTATGATGGACACAGTTCTTAATCTAGGTCTAAATGATGATGCTGTTCAAGGTATTGCTAAAAAATCCGGTAACGAAAGGTTTGCATGGGACTCATATCGCCGTTTTGTGCAAATGTATGGAGATGTTGTTATGGGTATGAAACCCGAATCGAAAGAAGACATTGATCCTTTCGAAGAAATTATGGAAGAAA
Source organism: Bacteroidales bacterium (assembly GCA_016936815.1). Lineage (GTDB taxonomy): Bacteria > Bacteroidota > Bacteroidia > Bacteroidales > GWF2-38-335 > GWF2-38-335. Next base: position 21,499 of record JAFGXD010000064.1, on the reverse strand, counting down.
TTAAACATGCAAAAGGTGTTGAACTGGATACAGATTTAGATGTTGAAGACCTAAAAAACATGGTTTCAAAATTTAAGGCTGCCGTAAAAAAACAAACCGGAAAAGATTTTCCTACAAATCCATGGGAACAACTTTGGGGTGCTGTTTGTGCAGTTTTCGATTCTTGGATGAATCCTCGTGCATGTTACTATAGAGCCATGAATAATTATCCTGCCGAGTGGGGAACTGCTGTTAACGTGCAGGCAATGGTTTATGGAAATATGGGTAATAACTCCGGAACAGGCGTTGCTTTTACAAGAGACGCAGGAACAGGAGAAAATATTTTCAATGGCGAATACCTTATTAACGCACAAGGAGAAGATGTAGTCGCAGGTATTAGAACTCCCCAGCAAATTACAAAAGAAGGTTCTCTCAGATGGGCTAAACTTGCTACTGTTTCTGAAGAAGATAGAGCTAAAAATTTCCCTTCACTTGAAGAATTAATGCCAACAGTATATAAAGAATTGTTCGACACTCAAAGAAAACTTGAGGAGCATTATAAAGATATGCAAGACATTGAATTTACTATTCAGGATGGTAAATTGTGGATGCTGCAAACTCGTAACGGAAAACGTACCGGCGCTGCTATGGTAAAAATTGCTGTTGATATGCTTAACGAAGGTGTAATTGACGAAAAAACAGCGATTCTTCGTCAGGAACCTAACAAACTTGATGAACTTCTTCACCCGGTTTTCAGCAAAAAAGCTATTGCAGAAGCTACAGTTTTGGCTAAAGGACTTCCGGCATCTCCGGGAGCAGCTTCAGGACAAATAGTTTTCTTTGCCGATGAAGCAAAAAACTACCCTGCTACTATTTTGGTTAGAATTGAAACTTCACCCGAAGATCTTGAAGGTATGAACGTTGCAAAAGGTATTCTGACTGCCCGCGGTGGAATGACTTCCCATGCTGCCGTTGTTGCAAGAGGAATGGGAAAATGCTGCGTTTCGGGAGCCGGTTCAGTAAAAATTAACTACAAAACCAGAGAAATGATTGCCGATGGAAAAACTTTTAAAGAAGGCGATTGGCTGTCGTTAAACGGTTCTACAGGAGAGGTTTACTCAGGCAAACTAGAAACAATGGATCCGGATTTGAGCGGTGATTTTGGGAAAATAATGGAATTGGCTGATAAATACAGGAAAATGCAGGTTAGAACAAATGCCGATACACCTCACGATTCAAAAGTAGCAAGAGATTTTGGCGCTCAGGGAATCGGTCTTTGTCGTACCGAACACATGTTTTTTGAAGGCGAACGTATTAGAGCAATGAGAGAAATGATTCTTGCCAGCGATGAAGCCGGAAGAAGAAAAGCTTTGGAAAAACTACTTCCTATTCAAAGAACCGACTTCGAAGGAATTTTTGAAGCAATGCACGATCTTCCTGTTACTGTTCGTCTGCTCGATCCTCCATTACATGAATTTGTTCCTCACGAAGAAGCAAATCAAAAGGAAATGGCAGAACAGATGGGTATTACTGTTGAAGCAATTAAAAACAAAATTCACGACCTCGAAGAATTTAATCCAATGCTTGGTCACAGAGGTTGCCGTTTAGGAAATACCTACCCCGAAATTACTGAAATGCAGGCAAGAGCAATTATTGAAGCTGCATTAAACCTAAAAAAGAGGGGAATAAGAGCAATTCCGGAAATAATGATTCCGCTTACAGGAACAGCAAAAGAATACAGAATGCAGGAAGATATTGTTGAGAAAATTGCTGAAAAGGTTTTTGCTGAAAGAGGCGAACGCATTGAATACCTTATTGGTACAATGATTGAAATTCCAAGAGCTGCACTTACTGCTAATGAGATTGCCGAAACTGCAGAATTTTTCTCTTTTGGAACGAACGACCTTACTCAAATGACTTTTGGTTATTCAAGAGACGATGCCGGAAAATTTCTTCCTGTTTATATGGAAAAAGGCATCTTGAAATCAGACCCATTCCAGATTTTAGATCAGGAAGGTGTTGGACAACTTGTTCAAATGGGTACTGAAAGAGGTCGCCAGACAAAACCAGATTTAAAAGTTGGTATTTGTGGCGAACATGGAGGAGAACCAAGTTCGGTTGAATTCTGCCACAGGGTTGGAATGAACTACGTTAGCTGCTCTCCTTATCGTGTGCCAATTGCAAGACTTGCCGCTGCTCAGGCAAACCTAAGGTAATAATTTATAAAAATTATTAAAAGAGGCTGTTTTCATTATTACAGCCTCTTTTTTTATGCAATTTATTGTTTCTGGTAGTTATTATTTTTAATTACAAATTTTGTAACAATTGTTAATCTTTTCTTTGCATTATTATTCCCAAATAATTACAATTTAAATCAATATTTGCGTTCTTTTAGCTTTGAATTTATAAAATAAAAATTCTTCCAGTAAACTAAAGACATTGCCTATATTAATCAAACCTAATTAATAGTTGTCTTAAGTTTTTTGGAAGATTAGAAAAAAATTAGATTCAATTTACTATTTTTGAAACTTATTGGTTTAAATTTTTGACATTTGAATTCTTATTATATGAACAAAAATAAGTTGAGCGGCAAACAGAAAAACAAATTGCAACAGAAAGAAATTTTAGACAAAGTTCCGGAATTATCTAAACCGGCTTTTAAACACAACTATCCTGCTTACCTTGTTATTCTAATTCTAACTTTTATTCTCTATGGCAATACTCTAAATCACGAATATACTCTTGATGATGCAATTGTTATTAAGGAAAATGAATATGTGCTTTCGGGAACAGATGGAATTAAAGATATTTTTTCAGAAGAATTGTTTAACGGCTTTTTCGACCAAAAAGACAAAAATCTTGTAGTTGGTGGCCGTTACAGACCAATGTCGCTGCTTACTTTTGCCCTTGAATATGAGTTTTTTATGGGCACTCCTTTCGATGGGCTAGACGAAAAAACTATTGAAAGAAAGGTTAATCTTAATCAACCCAGACGATTCGACGAGAACAAAAAAGAGATAAGATTCATTAGCAATTTCAGATTTCTGCATAAAGAATTATTTAAGTGCTTATTTATTGAAGATACTGTTAAAAGGACTGCCAATATTGAAAATCTGCTAAGCAAACACAATATGCTTTCCGCTCAGGAAAAACAAGTTATAAGAGATAATCTTTCTTTTATGCAAGAAAGAATTCCTAAGGTTCAGTTTGTTTCTCATTTTGTAAATGTCTTATTATATGCGCTTACCGGAATTTTTCTCTTTATGGTCTTGAGCTTTCTACTAATAAAATACAATACAAAAAAATGGTATTTCTCCTTCCCTTTTATTGCCTCACTAATTTTTGTTGCACACCCCGTACATACCGAGGTTATTGCCAATATTAAAGGCCGCGACGAAATAATGGCTCTTTTGTTTTCCCTAATTTCGCTTTGGTTTGTTATTAAATATACATCCACTAAAAATATTTTGTGGCTGGCACTTACATTTCTTGCTTTTCTTACTGCAGTTTTTTCAAAAGAAGTTGCAATTCCTTTTTTAGCGGTTATTCCTCTTGCTATTTACTTTTTTACAAAGGAAAAGTTTGCAAACATTCTTATTTCAATAGTTCCGCTTTTCCTTGCAACTATTGTCTATTTGTACATTAGGCAAAATGTTATTGCGGGAATAAGCTCAGCAGATATTACTCCCGAATTAATGAACGATTCTTTTAAAGACATGAATCCTTCTCAGGCACTTGCAGCTAAGATTTTTACTTTGGGCTACTATTTAAAGGTACTAACAATTCCACATCCTCTTACATACGATTATTATCCTTATCATCTTATAGATCTTTCAATTAGCCTTAGCAAACCTACAGTCATATTTTCGCTCCTTTTGAATCTTGGTTTGCTTGGATATATTATTTATTTGGCATTTGTAAATATTAAATCCATTTATAAATCTATTTCAAACAATCTTCCAAAAATTGAAAGGAAAGGCAATCCTGTGTTGGCTTTTGGAGCAATGCTTTATTTTATAACAATCTTGCCAACTTCAAACTTATTCTTTCCAATTGGGGTTTTTATGAACGAAAGATTTGTTTACGGTGCTTCAATAGGTTTTGCACTTATTCTAGCTTGGCTTATTTCTGTTTATCTTCCTAAATACCTGAAATCCAGCTCATCAAAACTTTATTCTGTAGCTGGAATATTTATTATTTTGCTAATTCTATATTCATTCAAAACAATTGATAGAAATAAAGCCTGGAAAAACGATTTTACTCTGTTTGAAACCGATGTTAAAACATCTGTAAACTCAGCAAAAAGCAATTGTTCTTATGGCGGAGAATTAGTTAAATATTCGGGATGGAAGGAAAACGAACATCAAAGGGAACAAATGCTTAGAAAAGCTATTAAGCATTTGGAACAATCTGTAAAAGTTCATCCTTCTTATGCCGATGCTCTTATTCTGTTGGGAAATGCACATTGGGAGCTTAACAAAAACATGGATAGCACCTTATTGTATTACGGCCGAATTCTAGAATTAAATCCCTACCACGACCGAACCAGAAAAAACCTCTTCGAAACGATTATTACTCAGGAATTTAATAAACCGGAAAATGTTAACAGCAGTCTTAAACATTTGCATTATCTGGAAAATATTTCAGGAAAAATAACTTATAAAACCGGCAAAGTAGAATACAAAAAATTTGGCGATTTAAGTTGGGAAGTAAATCATCATTTGGGTAGAAATTACGGAAGGTTTAGAAATAATCTCGATTCATCTATTTATTATCTTGAAAAGGCTAATAATCTGCAAAACGGCAATTTAGATGTTTTAAAAGATCTTGGAACTGCTTACGGAATGAAACAAAATTTCGGGAAGTCATCTGAGTATCTCGGGCAAGCACTAAAAATTGCTCCTAACGATGCAACAATGATAATAAATCAGGCAATGAATTTTTTCAAAATGAACAATAATGCAGAGGGACTTCAAATGCTTGAAAAGATTTTTTCTATAAACCTAAAAAAAGAAGATGCACAATCGCTTCTTAACATGGTTCAGGTTTACCGCAATCTTCAAATGCCTGAAAAAGAGCAACAGGTAATACAATTAATCGCCAAACTAGACCCATCACTATTTAAACAGCAGTAAAATGATTAAGGGTAAAAAAATAGTAGTAGTGCTTCCGGCCTACAATGCCGAAAAAACTTTAGAAAAAACTTATAACGAAATACCTTTTGAAATTGTTGATGACGTTATTCTTGTTGATGATAGAAGTCATGATAAAACAGTAGAAAAAGGAATAGAAATTGGCATTAAACACATTGTAAGACACGAAATTAACACCGGTTACGGAGGAAATCAGAAATCTTGTTACAATAAAGCATTGGAACTGGGAGCAGATATTGTTGTAATGTTGCACCCCGATTATCAATACACTCCAAAACTTATTCATTCAATGGTTTACCTAATTGCCAACGATTTGTATCAAGTGGTTTTAGGTTCCAGAATTCTTGGAAATGGAGCCTTAAGAGGAGGAATGCCTTTGTATAAATATGTTTTCAACAGGTTTCTTACATTAAGTCAGAATATTATTATTGGAGCAAAACTCTCCGAATACCATACGGGATACAGAGCTTTTTCGAAAGAAGTATTGGAAACAATTAATTATGAAGCAAATTCCAACGATTTTGTTTTCGACAACCAAATGCTTTCTCAAATACTGTTTGCAGGATACGAAATTGCTGAAATTACTTGTCCCACAAAGTATTTCGATGAAGCTTCATCAATAAATTTCAAAAGAAGTATGAAATATGGTTTTGGAGTTCTTGGAACATCATTTCGACATAGATTTCAGAAATGGGGGCTTGCAAGTTATTCAATTTATAAAAGAAGAAATTAGAAATGGATAAACAAAACATACTCTCCCCCGCCCTGATAATAGCCTTAACAGTTTCTTTTGTTGTAATTACATTTCTGCTTTTTTTAAAACCAAAAAACAAGAAACTTATTAGTAGAAAAATTAAACTTGGAGCTGCAATTCTTAGTTTAAGCAGTTTTTTAAATACCGGTTTAAGTGCTCAAGAACCAATGTGTTATTCGGTTCCCAAAACGGTAAAAAACTCAAAAATAAAAATTTACGAGAATCAATTTGTAGGCGGTCAGTTGTTTTATCAGCATAAAGATACAATAAAAGGAAGGATTTATGATTTTAACAAAGAATCGGAATATAATTTTTCAATTGTGGATGAAAATGAAAAAATTCAACAATCAGGAAAATTAATTATTAGAGACACCAGTATATTTGTTCCAATAAAAAAAATTGAGGTGGGTGATTATTCAATTACAATAACAGAAACAAAAAATGGTTCGAAAAGCCCTGTTTTTATTTTAAAACAAAACATAACCATAATTGAAAACAAGAAATTCATTAATAATACTTGTTACTTTTAAAAAAAACATTAGCATCATAAAATATGGATAAAAATAATTTTTTAGCACCTGCAGTAATTTTGGCACTTACATGCATTTTTCTAATTGTAACTGTTCTTTTATTCCTTTACCCCAATTCAGCAAAGCTAACCAAAAGAAAAATACGAACAGGAGCAGCAATTCTTGCACTTACAAGCACAATAGTAAGTCACCAAGGTTGCGTTGCTACATGTTACGATATGCCTGAGCCTGAACAAAATAACGAAATTCAAATAAATGATGTTTACGGAGACACAGTAAATATTTGCATTAGTGAAGATACTGTTGTTAAGGGCTTTATAAGAAACAGCACTTTATCTCAATACGATTATAAGATTTTGGAACTTGATACAATAAAGTTTGAGGGCAATTTAATTCCTTCCGATGGAGATTTTAACAGCAATTACGAAGACTTTTTAATTCCAATTCCATCTGATATTCCCGAGGGACAATACGATTTAAGGATTTATTCCGGCCGATATGAAAATCTGGAAAATTACAACAGACGATTTGTACTAAATATTTCTGATTCAACAAAATATTAAGAAATGCCTAAACCGGAACTACCATTTATTATTTTTGAAACAACATCGGTTTGTAATTTAAATTGCAGATATTGCTATAATATTTGGAAGGCTCCAATTGGCGAAAAGTACAAGTTTGACTCCTATAAAAAAGCAAGAAAGACTTTAAAAAGGCTATTTAGCAAGGTTCAAGTAGATCAAATAACATTTACCGGCGGAGAACCTCTTTTAGCAGAAAGGTTTTTGGAATTAGTTCTATTTGCAAGACTACGAAAAAAGCAAGTTTCGATAATTACCAATGGAAATGCGGGGTCTAGAGACGATTTTTTTATGTTGATTAAAATGGGCGTAGGACTTTTCGAGTTACCCATTCACTCTTATATTAGTGAAGAACACGACTTTATGGCAAATGTTAATGGGTCTTGGACAAATTCTGTTGAAAAAACAAAGCAAATTTTAGATTTGGGCGGCAATGTTGTTGCAGTTATTGTAATAACAAAGCACAATTACAAATCAATAAAAGAGACCATCAGATTTATTCAAAGTATTGGAGTAAACCGAATAATGTTAAATCGTTACAATATTGGAGGGGCAGGAATTACACAAATTAAAGAGTTGGTAATGAGCAAAGAAGAAATTAATTTTGCTTTTTCTGAGGCAAATTTGGCGGCCAAGGAATTTGGAGTAAGATTAACATCCAATGTTTGCACTCCACTTTGTCTGTTAAACCCCACCGATTTTCCTCAAATAGGTTTTACATCATGCAGTTCAAATATACTAAATAAACCATTAACTCTTGATATAGAAGGCAATATGCGAATTTGCAATCATAGTCCCATTATTATTGGAAATATTTATGAAAACAAGATTGAAGAAATTTTAGAGAACGATTATCTAAAAAAATGGACAGAAATAGTTCCGGATTTTTGCAGTAATTGTAATATTTTCAATAAATGTTTAGGCGGTTGTAGAGCAGCATCGGAACAAATGGGACTTGGTTTGGAAAGTGTTGATCCCATTTTAACCATATTGGACGAAATAGCAAATAATAACAAAACCAAATAAGATGAAACATTTTAAAATCGATTTTCAGCCTGAAATTGAAGCAATAATAAAATCTGTTAATGTATGCCACATAGCAATGGTTGATGGAGATAAACCATACGTTTTGCCATTTAATTTTGGTTATAAAGAACAAACCATTTACATACATTCAGGAAAAGGAGGCAGAAAATCTGATATACTTAGAAAAAACAATAATGTATGTATTTCGTTTGAAAAAGATTCTGTGTTACATTTTGTAAATGAAGGCGTTGCATGCAGCTACAGCATGAAATTTCGTTCTGTAATAGCAGAGGGAAAACTACATTTTGTAGAGACAAACGAAGAAAAAATTGAAGCACTTAACATTATTATGAAGCATTACACAGGCAAAGAGTTTTCCTATAATCTTCCGGCAGTTGAAGATGTATGTGTAATGAAAATAGAAATCAGCAGTTTTTCGGGTAGAAAAAGAGGCTATTAAGATATAACAAGGTAGTTTTTAGTTTGTAAAGTTTGAAAGTTGATAAAGTTGGATTTTACTGTATATTAACTTGTTAGAATTAGTCGGAAGAATTTTTCGTAAGAATTGTAATCACAAATACGATTATTGATTTTTTTGTTAACCAAAGGAAATGAAAGATGACGATATTTTTCAATAAAAAACAAGAAAAAGTATAAGCAGTCATAATATCATAAAAAATACCAAAAAAGATGAAGTCAATGATAAAAAAAGACTATTTTAGCGTTAATAAACAAACAACAATTTCTTTTTTTTTAATATGGTGATTATTAATCATCTATAATAGTTATTTTTTATGATTTCAAGCGAAAAATTTCTTTTTCAACCACAAAAACATAATCTTAAAAAAGATTTTAGTACCGACCTTTTTTCTGACGGAAGCGGAAAACCTGAAGGAGAAACTCTATTGAAGCAACATATTAAAAGGTTGGCAGAATTACAAGACATGCTATTTGCCCACAAAAAATACAGTGTTTTAATAATACTTCAAGGAATGGATGCCTCTGGTAAAGATGGAATTATTAAACACGTTTTTACAGGTATTAACCCTCAAGGACTTAAAGTGAAGAGTTTTTCAACACCTAGTTCTGAGGAATTCGCGCACGATTTTTTATGGAGATGCTCCAAAGCACTTCCGGAAAGGGGATTTATTGGAGTTTTTAATCGTAGTTATTATGAGGAGGTACTAATTGCTAAAGTTCATCCACAGTTTTTGGCAAAACAAAATTTACCAAAAATACCTAAAACAGATGAAGAACTGCAAGCCTTTTGGAATCAACGATACGAAGACATAAACAATTTTGAAAAATACTTAACTAACAATGGTACTATAGTATTGAAATTCTTCATTAATATTTCGAAAGAAGAACAAAAAGTAAGGTTTTTAAGAAGAATTGACAGAGCGGCTAAAAACTGGAAATTTCGTCCCGATGACCTCTCAGAAAGAGCTTACTGGAATAATTATATTGATGCATACAACTCTGCATTTCTAAATACCACAACAGATTACGCACCTTGGTATATTATTCCCGGAGATAAAAAATGGTTTTCACGTCTTGCAATATGTAATACTGTTCTCGAAAAGCTTGAAAAACTTGATATTAAATACCCTGATGTTGAATACAATGCAAAAAGAAAAATTATTGAAGCCAAAACACTGCTTCTTAATGAGGATATCAAACCATTAGAAAAAACGATTAATCCTTCGCTTTAATCTGCTTATGTTTTTTCTTTTGAGAAATAATTTACTTTTTCAAAATTTTAATTTTTTAAATGATTAGCTACCTTCAAGCAGAAACAATCTCGAAGAGGATTGGAGACATAATTTTGTTCGAGAACATTTCTTTAAATATTGATAAAGACGATAAAGTTGCTCTTATTGCTCCAAACGGTGCAGGAAAATCTACTTTGTTAAATATTCTTGTCGGAAAAGATTCTCAAGACTCAGGATTAATAACTTATAAATCAGGAATTAGAATCGGATACCTTGAACAATTGCCACTACTTAACGCAAAGAATTCAATAATTGAAGAAGTCCTTAATTCACCAACAGAAATAGCTAACACCATAAAGAATTATCTAAAAAACTTATCTTCTGGAGATGAGTTACAGACAAAAACATCCTTAAGTGAAATGGACAGACTGCAAGCTTGGGATTATGAGTCGCGCATTGAGCAAACACTCTCAAAACTTGGTCTTGAGGATATAGAAGCCAAAATAGAAACTCTATCTGGTGGTCAGCTTAAACGTGTTGCCCTTGCAAAAGTGCTTATTGGAGAGCCTGATATGCTGATTCTTGACGAACCTACTAACCATTTAGATTTGGATATGATTGAATGGCTTGAAGATTATCTAATTAGGTCGAAAGCAACTCTTCTTATGGTAACGCACGACAGATATTTTCTTGACAGAATCTGCAACCATATTTTGGAACTAGATGATAATAAGATATATAAGTTTCAGGGTAATTATTCAATTTATCTTGAAAAAAGGGAGGAAAGAATTTACAATCAGAATGCAGAGGCCGAAAAGGCGAGAAATTTAATGCGTACCGAATTGGAATGGATGCTCAGAATGCCAAAAGCCAGAACCCATAAATCAAAATTTAGAACAGAACAGTTTTATGAACTGAAAGATAGAGCCGGTTTTCAAAAAAGCGACGAAACCGTTAGATTTAATGTTCAAGCCACACGAATGGGCAAGAAAATACTTGAAATAAAGAATATTTCAAAATCTTATGGTGAAAATCCTGTAATTAAATCGTTTAGCTATGATTTTGCTCCGGGAGAAAAGATTGGTATTGTGGGCAAAAACGGTACAGGAAAAACTACTTTTCTAAATTTAATAACAGGAAATCTTCAGACAGATACCGGTTTTGCAGAAAGTGGGACAACAATAAAGTTTGGATATTATCGTCAGGAATTGCCCCAATTTTCGGAAAACGAAAAGGTAATTGATGTTGCCAGAGAAATTGCCGAGGTTGTAAGTCTTTCTAATGGAACAACTGTTGGAGTTTCGCATTTCCTAAATTATTTTCTTTTTCCACCAAAACGACAACAAACACATTTTTACAAGCTAAGTGGAGGAGAACGAAGAAGACTTTATCTGGCAACTGTTCTAATGCAAAATCCCAATTTCTTAATCCTTGATGAGCCTACAAACGATTTGGATATCATAACTTTAAATGTGTTAGAAGATTATCTTAAAAATTTTTCAGGCTGTTTGCTGGTTGTTTCACACGACAGGTACTTTATGGATAAGATAGTAGATCATGTTTTTGTTTTTAAGGGCGATGGTTGCGTTAAAGATTTTCCGGGGAACTACACTCAATTCAGAAATAAAGAACAAGAAGATGAAGAAAATTCAAAGAAAAAGTTAATATCAGAAAAACCAACTAAAGAAAAAAAGACTAAGTCCTCTCCCACCAACAAGCTTGGTTTTAACGAAAAGTTTGAATATCAGAATCTTGAAGCTGAAATTGCAGTCCTTCACAAAGAAAAGGAAAAATTAGAAATATTTCTTTCATCCGGAAGTTCCAATAGCGCTGAATTAGTCGAAAAATCTGCACGTTTAGGCGAATTAATTGAACTAATTGACGAAAAAGAACTTCGTTGGCTAGAGTTAGATGAAAGAAACGAATAAAAAAAATGCCGCTAGACAATAAATTTAGCGGCATTTTATTAATTATTAATGATATACTATTCAAATTGTTTAATCGACTTAGCAATAATTTCCACACATTCCATTAGTTCTTTTTCATTTATTACCAATGGAGGAGCAAAACGAATAATATCGCCATGAGTTGGTTTTGCAATTAAACCATTGTCTTTCATTGCAACACAAACATCCCAAGCTTCTTTTCCGTTTTTAGGCTTAATAATAACAGCATTAAGAAGACCTTTTCCTCGAACCAAAGAAATCATTTCTGAATCAATTTTTCTAATCTCATCACGGAAAATTTTTCCTAGTCTTTCAGCATTTTCAGCAAGTTTTTCTTCTTTAATAACCTCAAGAGCAGCAATTGCAACCTTTGAACCAAGTGGGTTTCCGCCAAAAGTTGACCCATGTTCGCCCGGCTTTATGCAAAGCATAATATCATCGTCGGCTAAAACAGCAGAAACGGGAAACACACCACCTGAAAGAGCTTTACCTAAAATAAGAACATCGGGACGAACGCCTTCGTGGTCGCAGGCAAGCATTTTACCTGTTCGAGCAATACCTGTCTGTACTTCATCGGCAATAAAAAGAACATTTTTCTTCTTACAAATATCGAAAGCCTTTTTTAAGTATCCTTCTTCGGGAACGTATACACCAGCCTCACCCTGAATAGGTTCAACAAGGAAAGCACAAACATTAGGATCGGCAACAGCTTCTTCAAGAGCAGATAGATTATTATAAGGAATAGTGATAAACCCTGGAGTAAAAGGACCAAAATCTTTTCTGGCATCCGGATCTGTTGAAAAAGAAACAATTGTAGTTGTTCTTCCATGGAAGTTTCCTTCACATACAATAATTTTTGCCTGATTTTCAGGAATTCCTTTCTTAAGATATCCCCACTTTCTTACCAGTTTAATAGCAGTTTCATCACCTTCTGCACCGGTATTCATAGGAAGAACCTTATCGTAACCAAAATATTTTGTTACAAACTCTTCGTATTCTCCCAACACGTTGTTGTAAAACGCACGGGAAGTAAGAGTCATTTTCTCAGCTTGTGCCTTAAGGGCTCCAATAATTTTTGGATGACAATGTCCTTGATTTACTGCAGAATAAGCAGAAAGGAAATCGTAATAATGCTTTCCTTCAACGTCCCATACATGAACGCCTTCGCCACGCTCTAATACAACAGGTAGCGGATGATAGTTATGCGCGCCGAATTTTCCTTCGCGGGCAATGTAGTCGTTTGTTGTCATTTTTGTCATAACTTCAGCCTTATTTAATGAATAAATTATTTACTTTCTTTACTTTACAAAGTTGAGAATTTGTTTTTTAGTTTTCAAGTTTAAAATCTTAATTAAGTTATGCTATTTTTTTTATACTGAATTGATTAGCAATATTTTACAAAATACATGTTCCTTAACATATTCTATTAAATATTGCAATAATATCTTTGAAAGAAAAAGCAATGCGTTTAGCAATTATAAGCGATATTCACGAAGACATTGTATCGCTAGAAAAAGCTCTAAAGAAAATAGACAATTCCTCAGTTGATGAAATTGCTTGTCTTGGCGATATTGTGGGCTTTTCCGAACTTTACTATCCATATTCAGCTTCGGCAAATGCAAACGAATGTGTTAGGCTTGTGAAAGAGAATTGCAGGTTTGTTGTTTCCGGAAATCATGATAATTTTCATGCTAAGAGAACCCCACAAAACAATTTGCTTTTTAAATATCCCAATAATTGGTACAAGCTGGAACAAGAAGAAAGAAACGAATTATGTTCAGACATATTATGGACTTATGAAGATGATAATCAGACAAAATTAGACTCTACTTCAATTTATTATTTAAGTAAATTACCGGAATATATTTGTCTTGAAAACGGCTTATTTCTATCGCATTATCTTTTTCCAGACATTACAGGTGATACCAGAGTTTTTAGACCATGGCCCGAACAATGTCGTGAACATTTTGCTTTTGTAAACGAAAAAGACTGTAATATTTCGGTTTCTGGACACATGCATACCGAAGGTTTTTTGTTTTTCAGCAATAAATCAAGAAGATACAGGAAATATGGAGCTTATCAAATTAAAGAGAAACACCGACATATCTTCGTACCTGCCTTATCTTCAGGAAAAAAGAAAAACGGCTTTTGCATAATTGATTTTGAAAATAAGAGAATTGAAGGAATCAGTATTTCCGGATAATATTGTACAGAGAATCTCTTTCAACCGGTACTTTTCCGGCATTCTTAATCAATTCAATCATTTCACCTGCAGTCATTTCCGGCTTTTGCTCAACACTTCCTGCCATAGAATATATTTTAGTAGAATCGTCAATTGTTCCGTCTAAATCGTCAACCCCATATTCCAAAGCAAGCTGTGCCATTTCTTTACCGGTCATTGGCCAATAGGCTTTTATATGAGGAATATTGTCGAGAAAAATACGAGAAACAGCATAATTCCTTAAATCCTCCGAAATAACAGCCTCTTTTATATGACTAAGTAAATTATTACGATTTTTGTATTTAAGCGGAATAAACGCATTAAAACCATGCGTATAGTCCTGTAACTCCCTAAGTTTACCCAAATGTTCTACTCGGTGAGCATAATTCTCAATATGACCGTACAAGATTGTAGCATTTGAAGGAATACCGTTTAAATGAGCCTGACGATGAATATTAAGCCAAGTATCAGCATTAGATTTTTCGTGACAAATCTGCTTTCTTATTTCCGAATTAAAAATCTCTGCACCACCTCCGGGAATTGAATCTAGTCCATATTCTTTCAATTTCTTAAGTCCTTGAAAAACAGAGAGCCCCGACTTTTTTATCATGTGATCGAGTTCCACAGCAGTAAAAGCCTTTACATGAATTCCGGGAAGAAGCTTTTTAATTTCATAAATTAATTCACCATAAAAGTCAATATTTCTTTCCGGATGAACACCGCCAACGATATGCACTTCGGTAACAAGCGAACCTTTGTAAGGAGCAGCTATTTCCAGCATTTCCTTAATGCTGTGTTCCCATGCACCATCCTGATTTTTCTTTCTTGAATATGAGCAAAACTTACAATTATGAATACAAATATTTGTAGGTTCCAGATGAAAATTTCGGTTAAACCAAACGTTCTGTTGATTTATTCTAACATTAACAATATCAGCTAAATAAGCAACAATATGCAAAGGCATTTTTTCAAAGAGAAACAAAGCATCATCGGGACTTATTCTCTCATTGTTAATTACCTTATTGGCAATAATTTTGGTTTGAGTATTGGAAATAAAAGAAAGCATTAAAATAAGGAATCAATTAGCTTATCGTCGGCAAAATTAGGTAAAGTAACAAGCAATCCCGGAGTTCTTTCCATTTCTCGTTTAATTGCAAAAACAGCTCCTTCGTTTCTTGCCCAGCTTCTTCTGGCAATACCATTATTTACATCCCAATGAAGCATCATTTTTAGTCTTCTATCTGCATCTTCCGAGCCATCTAAAACCATTCCGAATCCACCATTAATAACTTCGCCCCAACCAACGCCACCTCCGTTATGAATTGAAACCCAAGTAGCTCCTCTGAAGCTATCGCCTATTACATTTTGAATTGCCATATCAGCAGTAAAGGCAGAACCGTCGTAAATATTGCTTGTTTCTCTAAAAGGAGAATCGGTTCCCGAAACATCGTGATGATCTCTTCCAAGTACCACAGGAGCAGTAATTTGACCTTTACGAACAGCTTTATTAAATGCGTCAGCTATCTTTATTCGCCCTTCTGCATCTGCATAAAGTATCCTTGCCTGAGAGCCAACCACCAATTTATTTTCTCTGGCTCCTTTAATCCACTGAATATTATCTTGCATTTGTTGTGAAATCTCGGAAGGAGCAGTTTTTGCAATTTCGCTCAACACATCCATTGCAATTTTGTCAGTAAGATCCAAATCTTCAGTCTTAGAAGAAGTACATACCCAACGGAAAGGTCCGAAGCCGTAATCGAAGCACATTGGCCCCATAATATCCTGGACGTAAGAAGGATATTTAAAACTACCGTCTTCCTTAAAAATATCGGCTCCTGCTCTACCCGATTCTAAAAGAAAAGCATTTCCATAATCGAAGAAATACATTCCATTAGCAACCATAGCATTAATAGCCTTAACATGTCTTCTTAAGCTATTTTGAACATATTCAGCAAATTTTGTAGGATTTTCGGCCATAAGAACCACAGATTCATCGTAAGAAAGTCCCACAGGGTAATAGCCACCGGCCCATGGATTGTGCAAAGAAGTCTGGTCTGATCCCAAATCAATTTTCACATTTCTTTCAACCATTCTTTCCCATAAATCAACAATATTTCCCAGAAAAGCAATAGATCTAGCTTTCTTTTGTTTACTGTATTCCAATGCTTTATCTATGGTTATATCAACATCTTCTATAAGTTCATCAACCCAACCTTGTTCGTATCTTTTGTGGGCGGCCTGTGGGTTTATTTCGGCAGTAATGCTAACAACACCTGCAATATTTCCGGCTTTTGGTTGAGCCCCACTCATTCCTCCCAAACCGGCAGTAACAAAAATTCTTCCTTCAGTTCCTTCGCCGTTTTTCGAAATCTTTCTACAAGCATTTAGAACAGTAATGGTAGTACCATGAACGATTCCCTGAGGACCAATATACATAAAAGAGCCGGCTGTCATTTGTCCGTATTGCGTTACACCCAAAGCGTTAAATTTTTCCCAATCGTCTGGTTTCGAATAATTTGGAATCATCATTCCGTTAGTAACCACAACTCGAGGGGCATCTTTATGCGAAGGAAACAAACCCATAGGGTGACCGGAATACATAACAAGAGTTTGTTCATCAGTCATTTGAGCTAAATACTTCATAGCAATTCTATACTGTGCCCAATTTTGAAAAACTGCACCATTTCCACCATAAGTAATTAATTCGTGAGGATGTTGAGCAACCGCATAATCGAGATTATTGCTTAGCATTAGCATAATAGCCGCTGCCTGCACAGATTTATGAGGAAAATCGAAAATGCTTCTTGCTGAAATTGGATAGTCGGGACGAAACCTATACATGTAAATACGACCGTATTTTTTCAATTCTTCAGCAAACTCAGGAGCCAGAACAGAGTGATCTTCCTTTTTGAAATAACGTAAAGCATTTCTTAAAGCAAGTTTTTTCTCCTCTTTGGTTAAAATATCCTTTCTTTTTGGGGCGTGATTAATACCCTGTTCATAAGGTTTATGATTTGGTAGAATTTCAGGAATTCCTTCCAGAACTGCATTTTTAAACTCTTGTTGTGTCATAATACTTCAATTTTAATCTTTGCAAAAATAGTATTTATTGCAGTATTTTGGAATAATATTGCCAATAACATAGATTTTGGGATTGAATTATGAATTACGAATAGAAGTAATAAAAAAAAGCAACTTTTTAGTTGCTTTTAAGTTTTCTTTTAGGAACAACGCTCATAACGGGTAAATCTGCCTTATGAATTATTTCCTTAGCTAAAGAACCAATAAAATATTCAACAATTTCCGCTTCCTGTTGAGTCATTATTAGCATTAAATCTGCGTTAACCTTATGTGAGAATTCCATTAGAGCCTCCGCCATACTTTCTTTTCTGTTAGATGATTTAACAAGCATAGTATCACATTCAACATTACTATCCTGAATAAATTTTTTCACCTTACTAAGCTGAGTTTTCAATCTTCTAATTATATACTCATCTTTTGTAGTAGCAACTGAAACAGCCCATATTTTAGAATGGAAAAACTCTGCAATACCAATAGCAGTAGAAACTTTCTGATTTGTTTCCTTTGTAAGATCTAGAGGCAAAACAATATTATTACAATTTTCTCTCTTTGCACCGTCTTTAACAGTAACTAAAGGACAAGTTGTTTCTCTAATTAATCTCAAAGCATTTGAACCAATAATCTTTTGCATAATGTTTTTTGAGCCGGTGGTACCAACCACAATCATTTTAGCTTCAATTTTCTCCGAAACTTTGATAATTGTGTCGATTAGCTTTCCTTTTTCAATAATTGTTGAGACTTTAATATCCTCTTTTTTTGAAATTACTTCTGCATAGGATTTTAATTTCTCATCCAATTTCTTTTCCATTTCATCTTTTTCACTACCTGAAAACATTCCCCATAAGGCACCCGAATCTGCAATTACATGTAAAAGAACAATTTCCGCATTAGCAAGTCGTGCAAAAATAAACGACTGTTCAAGGCCTGCAATAGAGTGTTCGGAAAAATCAACCGGGACTAAAATTTTATTTTTTGCTGAATTCATAATATTTTGATAGATTTGAATGTTAAACAAACACTGCAAAATTATAATTTTTTAATTATGAAACCAATAAAAGAATCTGAACTAATACTAAATAATGATGGAAGTATCTATCATTTACACCTACGACCTGAACATATTGCTGAAACAATTATTTTGGTGGGTGACCCGCAACGAGTAGCGATAGTTTCTTCATATTTCGACAAAATTGAGCACAAAATAAGTAACAGAGAATTTATTACTCACACAGGTTACCTGAATAACAAGCATTTAACTGTTATTGGCACAGGAATAGGTACCGATAATATTGATATTGTAGTTAACGAACTTGACGCTTTGGTTAATATTGATTTAGAGAAAAGGATATTTAAAACCGAACAAAAAAGCCTAAATCTCATAAGAATAGGAACTAGTGGCAGTTTGCAAGAATTTGTTCCTGTTGATTCTTTTCTAATTAGTCAGACTGCTTGCGGATTCGACGGATTATTAAACTTTTATGACGGCAGAGATGATATTTCAGATATTAAGATTGAAAACGCTTTCAAAAATCATGTAAATTGGAATGAAAGACTTACTTCTCCATATTTTGTAAATGCACCGGGTAATCTTTTCAACATACTTAAAGAAAAAGCAATTGCCGGAATAACAATTTCAGCCCCGGGCTTTTACGGCCCTCAAGGCAGGGAATTAAGGCTTAAAACTGCATACAGAAATCTAAACGACCAAATTGAAAGTTTTGAATTTGAAGGCAGGAAAATCACAAATTTTGAAATGGAATGCTCAGCAATTTACGGATTATCTTCTTTACTTGGTCATAATGCTGTTACACTTTGTGCAATAATTGCCAACAGAGTAAGTAAAACTATTAGTATGGACTACAAAAAAACAGTAGTAAAACTTATTGAATATACTTTGGAAAAAATTACAAAATCAAATTAAACAAAAAAATGAGACAATTAATATTTCTTATCTTTAGTCTAATAATAAATATAATTGTTAGTCAGACTGTTAGCAATATAATTCCCAAGCCAATAGACACACAAATTGCAATTTTTGAAAAAGACAGCGACTTAAAAAATGCATCAATAAGTTTTTTAGCAATAGATGTAAGCGATGGAACAACAGTATCAGAATTGAATCCTGACATGAGTCTTATACCGGCTTCAGTTCAAAAAGCCGTTACAACAGCTACAATTCTTGAGCTTTTTGGCTCAGGACATAGATTTGTTACCAAAATAGAGTATAATGGAGAAATAGATTCCAATGGAGTTTTAAACGGAGACCTCTACATTACCGGAGGTGGAGATCCTGCTTTAGGTTCAAGGTTTTACAAAGATCATTATGGAAATTTTATTTCTGCATGGGCAGATTCTGTTGAGAAAATAGGAATAAAAACTATTAATGGAAGAATAATTGCTGATGAAAGCATTTTTCCTGTTCCTGTTGTTCCCGGAAGCTGGACCTGGAGCGATATTGGAAACTACTTTGGAGCTTATGCCAGTGGTCTTACCATATTTGATAATACTTATGAATTGAGTTTTTCTTCGGGATTAAAAAACGGGGATTCTACCAGAATAGATTCAATTATTCCAAAAATTCCAAATATGGTTTTTCTTAATAAAGTAAAGTCATCTGATAATAATTCCGACAATGCTTACATATATGGTGGGCCATATTCCGACTTCAGAATTATTCATGGCACCATTCCAAAAGGAAAAAAAGATTTTAGAATTAAAGGTTCTATTCCTAATCCTGCGCTACTTGCAGCAGAATTTCTAAAAGAAAAACTTATAGCAAAAAGTATAAATATTGTTGGAGAAACAACCACAAGCTTAATGCTGGAATTGGATAATAATATTGATACTTTACCTCGAAAAACCATTACCCAAACACTGTCGCCTACCCTGGCCTCACTTGTAAATCAAACAAATATGGTTTCCTATAATCTTTTTGCAGAGCATTTTGTAAAGCATTTAGGCGTTAAGAGATACTCTTGTGGCGACACATATTCCGGAACAATGGCCGTGGAAAACTTTTGGGCATCGAAAGGAATTGACACAAAAGGAATGTATATTAACGATGGTTGCGGATTATCTAGAATGAATGTAATAACAGCAAGGCAAATTTGTGGAATACTAAGCTATATGTATAAATCAAAAAACAAAAAAGTTTACTTTGAATCCTTGCCCGTATCAGGAAAATCGGGAACAATGAGTTCTTTTGCTAGAGGTACATCCACAGATGGAAAAATTCACGCAAAAACAGGAACAATTTCAAGAGTTAGGTCTTTTGCAGGTTATATTGAAGCTAATAATGGAAAAGTTTATTCATTTTCAATAATAGTTAACAATTTTAATTGCAGCTCCAATAAAATGAAAAAGAAAATTGAAACAGTATTAACCGCCCTGATGAAATCTTAAAAAAATATTCTTTCATCATTAATTTTTGTAGTTCGTATAAATATTATTTAAATAGTAAATGAAATTTATTACATTTGGCACGAATTATTTTTGGCAACTGTTTAATATTTTTTTTAATTGAACTTAATGAAGAGAGGTTTAGTTTATATTTTGTTATTATTATTTCTTTTTTCATGTAAAGAAAACAACAAAACAAATACTGAGATTTCGCCAGACTTACCTGATAAGATTAAAAATCTTCCCGAAGAAATACAGGTAGTTCATGATCCTTCTGAAATTTATGCTGTTGTATATGAAAAAGACAGCAACTACTATATTTGGAGACACAAAACATCAATAATTTCATTACGAAGAGATTTGCAGATAGTTGAATTTGGTTCAATGAATTTTATTAATGGTAATTGGATTTTAGGAAATTACACCAAGCAATCTTTTACAAAAGAGCATTTTGAAATGTGGTATCAGCGTAAAACCAAAACCGGTTTAAAAGGTTTTTGTACCGATGGAATTTTAAAGAAAGGAGTAGAATATGTCGATAATCATAATTATTCGATAAAAAGAAAGGACTTGACACCTCGTAACGGACTTTGGTATTATATAGCAAAAGACTCCGGAGGCAAAGAATATATGGGATATGGCAGATACAAAACAATTGGAAAGCTAAAAAACAATTAGTCTTCACGTTTTTGCTGAATATTATTAAGTCGCAATTGATATTCCGGAGTTAACTTAAAATCGTTGTAAAGCATAAAAACCAACATACCTTCCTCAGTTTGTAAAGTTTTTAATCTTCTTTCAAAAAACACTGCATCCGAATGATTATCAACCTCTTTTGTAGCAAACAATTTCCATGGTCGGAAAGGTTTTGTGAATTCAGATTTACCTAAATTATGAGCAGCAATTCTTTTTTCAACATCAACGGCATGTCCAAACCAAAACCTTCCATCTTTCATGGAATGCATAATAAAAACAACAACGGGCATAATTATTAAATTCCGTAAAAGTTTTTTAGCAATTTTCTCGACTTTCTTGGAATATTAAGAGTTTTTCGTTGATCCCCACTTCTCTTTATTACTCCTCCTCCTAAAAAACCTCCACTAATTTTAAACTTTTC
>JAFGXD010000063.1 GCA_016936815.1 Bacteroidales bacterium | reverse complement strand
TTTTACGGGCTTAATCATATAAACCCCGGACGTTGTCGCGGGGCTGAATTGAGGCAGCCTTTCAGGCTGTGGGGGAGGATGTTTTGCAGCGAAATCACTAAAAATAAAATACTCGAACATTAGTGCATTCGTGGCATAATACCAGCGTTTTTCTGCGTTTTTTCTGCGGCTAATTATTTTTTAGCCCTGCAGGTTAAACTTCCTCTCGAAAATTTCGAAATAGCTCTTCATTAATTTTTTCTTTCACACTATTCCATGTTACTTTTTGCAACATTATTGGCATCATATCATTATCAGCATCATCAAAATAGGTAAGACTTTTTAGAACAATGGCTTCAGAACCATCTTTATACTTCAATTTGTATAAATGAAACAATTCACTTAGAGAAAATTTTTGAAGTAAGAAGTATAAATCAATAAAATCTTTCTTGCTTCCCCTTCCTGCAATTGCAGATAATTTCATAGCTGCAATATCTTTTAGTCCGGCAAGGCGAATCCCATCCATTTCAATTTTTTCTTCTAAAAGAGGATATGGATAATTTACAATGTCGATTTTAATATTGTTAATAGAATAGATATTAATGTTTTTCGATTTACTAAGATGGTTAATGCTTCCGAAACGTTTTAGAATACTTTGAATCTCGAATTCATCAGCCTCAATTTTGCCAAACAAGTCAATATCAATCGATTTCCTGTGACCAATTTGTAAGGCCAAAGATGTGCCACCAACAAGATACATGTCTTTAAAAATTTCCTCAAGCATTAGACCTTTTAGAAGTTCCAATGTTTTGGTATCGATTGTTTGGTAGAATAACATACAAAATCTTCTTTTGGTTTCCCGGTAATTAGTGAAACAAACGAAACAGTTTTATTATCAAGTTCTTTTATTGTAGCAGCAGTATTTCCTATTTCTTGATTTCCGTAATATTTAAAAATAAACTTTAAATCTTCTAACGAACCGTACATTAAGACTCTTTTAATCAGCCAATTTTTATTCGAATCGAATTCAATTGCATCCGATTCAACATCCCAAAAAAGAAATCCCGATAATACTTCGGCAGGTTTTTTCATTTATTAAAACTCTTGTTTTTGCAAATGTAATAAATAATGAATTAGAAGACAATTATTAATACCATGAACTGTTTTCTCACTTATAGCATACATTTTTTTTTAGCCACGGGTTTGCGCGGAAATTCGCTGCTGGTTTATTCAAATTTTCATATTTTGGTTTATTTTACGGGCTTAATCATATAAACCCCGGGCGTTGTTGCGGGGCTATGTTGAGTAAGGCTTTCAGGGTTTGGGGGAGGATATTTTTCAGCGAATAATTTTGTTGGGGGGTAAGATTTGGCAATATTGGGGGTTGGGGTGAGTTCTTATTTATTGAAGTCCATTTTTATTGCTTTCAATTCTTTTTCCAGCATTGGAATGTCTTGTTTTATTGTAGACCAAATTACATCAACATCAACTCCCATATAATGGTGAATAAGTTTGTCTCTCATACCTGTTATTTCTTTCCAAGGAATATGAGCATATTTATTTTTGCACTCCAAGGAAATATTTCTACTTGCTTCGCCAATTATTTCAATGTTTCTAATAACAGCATCTTGTAAAAGATCGTCATTAATAAATTTTTGCTTAGAAACTCCCTTCATGTATTTCCTTATTTTTCTAATACATGAAACAGCATGATCAATATATGTAATATCTTCCTTATGCATAATAAATTACCTGTAAGTCTTCAAGTATATTCTTTTTAATGCGAGAATTGGTAATGGCACCTTCAGTTAGCAAGTCAACTTTAAACCCAAGTTCCTCACTTAGTTCATTTTCTATTTTAATTAATTGAAGAAGCGATGGAGTTTTCTTAAATCTAACCAACAAGTCTATATCACTATTAGGATTCTCTTCATTTCTGGCATAAGAACCAAAAATACCAATCATCTCCGGATTATATGAAGCTAAATAGTTAAGTATAATATTTTTCAAATATTCTTTTGACATATCTTTTTTCTCAAAAGTATGAAGATTTTCTCAGAAAGTCAAATTATTGCAGCTTCTCCCCAACCATGAACTGTTTTTGGTATTTTTTCTTGGAGTTTTAACTAATTGTAATTATAAAAAATCTGAGTTCTCACATTTCAGAAGAAATTCTTCAATAGGATAAACCCATACACCGTTTTTGTAAGGATAGGATTGGGTTACCGGAGCAATGATAAAGGCATTGTCAATATTTAAATCTTCCAGTGAGTTCCAAAATCCTTTTGAAACACTTGGACTGATGGAAGTTTTAAATTCAATTGCAATTCTTTTATTTCCTTTTGCTAAAAGTAAATCAATTTCGTTTCCATTGGAAGTACGATAAAAAAAAGATTCCCAGTTGCTTAATGAACCCAGAATGTTTTCAAGGCAAAGCAACTCCCAAGAACTGCCATAAGTAGGATGAGAGAATAATTCATTAAAATCAATAATATTGAGTAAAGTATTTAATATTCCTGTATCCCTAAAATATAATTTTGGACTTTTTATAAGTCTTTTTTTAATATTAAAATGATAAGGTTGTAATGTCCTCAACATAAATGTTCCTGAAAGAACATCAAGGTAATTCTTTACGGTTGTGTCGCTAACACCTAATGAATTTGATAGTTGAGAGTAATTAATTATTTGCCCGTTTATGTGCGCAACCATTTTCCACAGTCTTCCTAATGTTTGAGGTGGAATGTTGAAACCGAAATTACGCAAATCCCTTTCCAGAAAAGTTAATATAAAGTTCTTTCGCCATTCAAAACTACTTTCATCAGTTTTTGCAAAAAGACTTAATGGAAAACCTCCTCGTAACCAGTAGCTTTCTATATTTGAAATCCCTGAAGCTTCGTTAAACAAAAATGATGATAATTCAAAATATGCAATGCGTCCGGCAAGAGTCTGAGAAGATTGTCTCAGCAAATCGGGAGATGCCGAACCGGTAATTAGGAACTTAATATTAAAATTCTTGTCATCAATAATTGTTCTAATAACAGGAAAAATGTCAGGCAACAACTGTATTTCATCGAGGCAAATGGTTTTATTGTTATTTACTTTTAGAAATTGTTCAGCATCGGTAAGCTTTACTCTGTCGGATGGTTTTTCTAAATCTAGGTAAAGCGAATCGTTTATATTGCTTAATAATTCCTTTGCCAAGGTCGTTTTTCCTACTTGTCTGGCTCCAATTATTACAGTAACAGGATTGTTGACCAAACTATTTTTTATTGCACAATTTAATTTCCGTTCTAAATACATCTTAATTTTTTAGGTAAAAATACAAATTAACTATGTAAATTCCAAATTGTAATTGGAAATTACATAGTTATTGACTTTTCTTTGATTTTCATATTTACGTTATTGTTTTCGGCGATGTTCATATAAACCCCGGACGTTGTCGCGGGGCTGAATTGAGGCAGCCTTTCAGGCTTTGGGGGAGGATATTTTTCCGCAAAATTACTAAAAATA
>JAFGXD010000008.1 GCA_016936815.1 Bacteroidales bacterium | reverse complement strand
GTTAATTTGGCAATATTAGTCTACAAAATTGAAAAAAACTTCTAATTCCCTTAAATAATTTTTATATTGCGGATATTTTAAATTTTAAATTTTTTCTTATGAAACAAATTAAAGCTATTTCCGGGGTACTGGCATTACTTCTACTCACAAATTTCTCCGGAATATCTCAGAAACAAACCCCTCCGGGACTTCACAATCAACATTTTATGGCAATTGATGAAGTTATACTTCCGGCCTTAGACATGAATGAAATTGAAATTCTTGACAAAGAAGACGAAAAAAACGGTCAGCTTTACACCATTGCCCGTTCCATTTACTGCGACTTAAACATGGAAAACTCTGGAGAATGGACAAATATGCAAGACGGAAGTAGAGTATGGAGACTAAAAATTAGTTCAAAAGACGCAATGGCTCTTGGAGTTCATTTTTCCGAATTTTATATTCCAACAGGTGGTCAACTATTTATGTATGGAGAAGATGGAAAGAAAGTTATTGGACCCTTAACAAATAGTGATAATCCTCCAAGAAAAGTTTATGTAAACGATTTTGTTCAAGGAGAATCAGTAATTATTGAATATGTGGAATCAAATGAAGCCTTCGAAAATGCTATTTTATATATTTCTGAAGTTGCCTATGCCTACCGAGATATGCATATTCTTTTTGGAACAAAAGATTTTGGAGACTCTGAAAGTTGTGAAGTAAACATTAATTGTCCGGAAGGAACCAATTGGCAGGACGAAAAACGTGGAGTTGCTCGTCTTTTGACCAAAGAGGGAATTAATTATGGATGGTGTAGCGGAACTTTGGTAAACAATACTGCAGAAGATTGCCTTCCTTATGTTCTTACAGCAAACCATTGCGGTAATGCATCAACAGAAAGTGATTTCGACGCATGGAGGTTTTATTTTAATTATGAAGCTGAAGGATGCACCAGTCCTACTTCAGAACCATCATACGATTTATCTACAGGATGTTCAATGATTGCTTATGGAAGCGAATCAGGGGGATCCGACTATTATTTAGTACGACTAAACTACCTTATTCCTGACAGTTGGAATTTATACTATAATGGTTGGAACAGAAGCACTTCAGCCACATCAGGTGGAGTTAGCATACATCACCCTGCCGGAGATATAAAGAAAATTTCAACATTTACATCTAATACAATTTCTTCTACCTGGTCTGGAGCTGCTTCAAATGCACATTGGAGAGTTGTTTGGGCTTCAACTACCACAAATCACGGTGTTACAGAAGGTGGTTCTTCCGGTTCTCCACTTTTCGATAATAATGGAAGGGTAATTGGCACTCTAACAGGCGGCAGTTCATATTGCTCTAATCCAACTTGGCCCGACTATTACGGTAAATTTTCATACCATTGGGAAAGCAACGGTACAACCGATGTAAAACGTCTAAAGCCATGGCTTGATCCATTAAACACCGGAGCTGTTACCCTTGATGGAAGAGAATGTGTTGCATCTGAAATAAATGCCAATTTTATTGCCAGTTCAACTAACATAAATGCCTCCGAATCAGTTTCTTTCACCAATACTTCTGCGGTTTTTCCAAGTCCTTCATGGTCTTGGGCGTTTGAAGGTGGAACACCTGCTAGCTCCGTTTCTTTTGAAAAAACAGTTAGTTATGCAAATCCGGGAGTATACGATGTAAGACTTATTGCTAGAAACATATCTATGAGTCTAACAGATACTTGTCTTAAAACTGATTATATTACTGTTGGAGGTGTAAACATTGAAAATATTGACAAATTAGCTGTTAAGATTTATCCAAATCCTACCACCAACAGAGTTTTTGTTGAATCCGACAATGAAATAAATTCAATAAAAATATTCGATGTTAATGGAAAAGAATTCAGAGAAATAACAACATCCAACGTACAAGGAAGAATACTTGTTGATTTGACAAAACTTCCTGCCGGACTCTATATGATTAAGACAGAAACTGATAACGAAACAATTAATCAAAGAATAATGCTTGTAAAATAGCATTTTTTTAAACCACTCTAATTAGGGTGGTTTTTTTATTGATTTTTTTTTTAATTTTGACCTAATAAAAATGCTTGCTGCAAGCAACTTTTGTAATTAATAATGCGTCTTGTGAATAATTCTTAAATTTACGTAACTATGACAAAATTTACTTTTACCCTAATTTTTGTAATGTTGTCCGTTTTTTCTTTCGCACAACAAACAATAAACTTTCTATCAAATACTACAAATAGTTTTGAAGTATTAAGCAAAAGTCAGACAGAATTAACAGTTTCACTAAACCTTTCGGAAATAAAAACAAGCAATTTAAGTAACAATAGAGGCGAATTTTTCCGAATTAATTCTGATGATTATACCCAATCCCATTTTTTGGGAGAACCGGAATTGCCTGTATTAAGAAGACTTATTGAGGTTCCATACAATGCAAATGCTAAAGTTGAAATAATTGAATTTCAGGAACAAATTATTAATCTTGAAGATTATGGAATTAATGCAAGACTTTATCCTTCACAACCAAGTCTTTCAAAATCTCAAGATCCATCGGAAGTTGAGTTTCAAATGAATGAAGAAACATATACCTCTACAGTTTTTACAAAATACCCAACAGTTAATGTGGAAATTGACGGAATTATGAGGGGTGTAAGAATTGGCAGACTTGAAATAGCTCCAATTCAATACAATCCTGGAACAAATCAACTAAAAGTATATACAAACATTAAGGTAAAAGTTACGTTCGAAAATGCTGATATTGCAAGTACTAATGCAGAAAAGAAAAGGCTATATTCACCGTTTTTTCAAAAGAATTTTAACAATTTCTTAAATTACTCCCCTGCATTCACAAAAGACGAAATTACAACCTACCCAATAAAATATGTAATTGTTTCCGACCCTATGTTCGAAACAGACCTTCAGCCTTTTATTCAATGGAAAAGAAAAAAAGGATTTACAGTTGTTGAAGCTTATACCGACAATGCATCTGTTGGCTCCACAACCACAAGTATAAAAAATTATTTGCAAGGTCTTTACAACGGAGGAACAGCCGCTAGTCCTGCACCAACATTTGTTCTTTTTGTTGGAGATGTTGCTCAAATACCAACATTCGACGGAACAACAGATTCACATAAAACAGATCTTTACTACTGTGAATATACCAGCGATTTCTTTCCTGAAATTTTTTATGGGAGATTTTCGGCAACAAATTCAAGTCAACTGCAAGCTCAGGTAAACAAAACTCTGGAATATGAACAATACCAAATGCCGAATCCTTCATATTTAGGAAAAGCTCTAATGGTTGCCGGAGTTGACCAGGAAGGTGGTGATCCTAATGGCTTTTCAAGCGTTCATGGAAATGGTCAGTTACAATATGGAATGAACAATTACTTTAATACAGCTCACGGAATTACTGTTTTTGAATACTTATATCCTGAATCGGATATCCCTGCGAATGAAACAGCTATTAGATCAGATTTTAATACCGGTGTTTGCTACGCTAATTACACAGCACATTGTAGCTCAGCAGGTTGGTATAATCCTTCTTTTGAAACTTCCCATGTAGCAGCAATGTCTAATACAAATAAATACTCATTAATGGTTGGAAACTGCTGTCAATCTAATACTTTCTACGACCCTGAGTGTTTTGGTGAAGCAGTTCTAAGAAAAGCAAATGCGGGTGCAATTGGTTACATTGGTGGATCAAACTTTTCATATTGGGATGAAGATTACCATTGGGGTGTTGGAGCTCAGACAATTCAATCAAGTCCCCCTCCAACATATAGTGCTAGTGCTCTGGGAGCATACGACAAAATTTTTCACGAAAACGGAGAAGCCTTCGAAAATTGGTATGTTACCAACGCACAAATAATTATGGGAGGAAATATGGCTGTGCAACAAGCAGGAGATATGAAAAAAGATTACTATTGGGAAATTTACCACTTAATGGGTGATCCTTCGGTTATGACATACATGGGGGTTCCTACAGCAGTTGTTGCAACTTATACAGATCCTTTGGAAGTTGGAGCAACATCTTTGGTTGTTAATACCGAAATTCACGCCCTTGTGGCAATTTCCAAAAACGGGACATTGCTGGATGCAGAATATTCGGGCACAGGAACAAGTGTAACATTAGATTTTCCTGCACTAACAACAACAGATCCTTTAGATATTGTTGTTACTAAACAATTTAGAGCACCTCACATCGAAACAATTGAGGTAATTGAGGCTGGACCAATTATCGCAAATTTCGAAGCCGATGTTACAACAGTTGTGGAAGGCGGAACAGTTAATTTTACTGATTTATCTACTTGCGAAACAACTATTACCTCTTGGAACTGGTCGTTTACAGGCGCTGCAACCACCACTTCAACAAGTCAAAACCCAACAGGAATACAGTACAACACTTTCGGCGATTATACTGTTTCATTAACAGTTTCTGATGGAACAAATGATGATACCGAAACTAAAACTGCATATATTCATGTAATTAGTGCAGACGAACTTTATGCTGATTTTACAGGCGACCCATTGGTTGTTTTGGTTGGAGAAACAGTTAATTTTACCGATAACTCTAATGGAGGAGTAACTTCATGGAACTGGACTTTCGATGGTGCAAGTCCCGGAACTTCCGCAATTCAGCATCCTGTAAATATTCAATACCCTACTTTAGGATTGTATGATGTAACTTTGCAAGTTGGCGATGGAACTGATACCCATACAACAACCAAAACAGCTTACATTCAGGTTGTTGAGTCACTAATTCCTCCTGTTGCAGATTTTATGGCCGATTATACAAATATTATGGTGGGCGGAAGCGTTAATTTTACAGATTTATCAGCTAATGCTCCTACTTCTTGGAACTGGACTTTCGAAGGAGCCGATTTAACCTTCTCAACCGACGAAAATCCGGCAGGAATTACTTACAATACCGCCGGCGATTTTATGGTGAAACTGGCAGTAGCAAATGGACTTGGCGGAGACACTCTTATTAAAGAAGCCTATATTCATGTTTTGGCAGACACAAGTTTTCATGAAGCACCGGATATCGATTTCACTGCAAGTGAGAGATTAATTGTTATGGGAACATCTATCGATTTTACCGATCTTTCCGAAGACTATCCAATTTCATGGTCATGGACGTTTACAGGAGCTTCAACTACAAGTTCCACCGAACAACATCCAACTAACATTACATATTCTACACCGGGAATGTATCCTGTAACTTTATCGGCAACCAATCCACAGGGTACAGGAACTCTTACAAAAACCGACTATATTATTGTTACCGATGGAATTACCGATGAGATTTGCGACGAGATAAGTAATGTTGCTAACGGCGAAGGCTCTACAGCTCAGGCGCTTTCATCAACATGGGGTTATCATCCCGGTCACAATGGAAAATATGTTACCGCTTATGCCGACAGATACGAAAACTACATGATTTCTGAAGTTCGTTCTATGTATGTACCTGTTTTCAAAGCAATTGGTTCAGGAACAAAAGTAAAATTCAGAATTTGGGACGGTGATACTGAGCCAGTTAACATTCTTGGTACAAAAGAATTTACAGTAAATACTCTAAGCCCAATAATTTTTAATCCTGTTATTTTTAGTACCCCTGTTCCTGTTAATGGTGTTTTCTGGGTTGGTTTTGAAATTTCTTATGCAGGAGCAGATACTTTTGCTACATACATGGCTCCTAACAGAGTAAATCCAGCCTTAAACACTCTTTATTGTAAAAAAGATGGCAACTGGTACGATGCCCCTACCCTTTTCGGAAATTCTACATCGCTATTGTGGAAAATAAACGGCTGCGTTGTTGGTATAGATCCTATTATTATTGATGAAGCTGAAATTAATCTTTATCCTAATCCAACCAATAATATTTTGAATATTGATTTAGGATTCTTACAAGTTAACTCCTTTGATGTAGCAATTTACGATATCACCGGAAGACAGGTTAATATTCTGAAAAACAAAATTTTCGACAATCAATACACCATTGATCTTTCGGACCAACAACAAGGTTTGTATTTTGTGAATTTAATAATTAACAACCGTTCGTTTACAAGAAAAGTTTCTGTAATAAAATAAACAATAAGCTGAGATTGAATTAAATAACTTTTGTTATTGAATACTAATCGAAGCTGTTAGCAAAAGCAAAGGCCGATTCTAGAAATGGAATCGGCCTTTGCTTTTATTGTTAGTTTGAAATTCTGTGTTTTTCTTATTAATAATTCTAAGATTATTATTGCGATTTTAAACTCATTATTAAAACCGATGTTAATACATACAAATATATTAAACCTGTTAGCGCAGAAAGTCCCAAAAATACAATTGAAACTACTGAAATAATGAGGAAGATATAAACAAGAAAATTATCCTTAAAAGCAAAATTCTTTAATTTTAGCGAAAACATTCGTAGAGGTGCAACCATTAGGAGGCATTGAATAATAACAATGGATAACAAAATAGGAAGAGTAAATACTTCAAGAGCAAAATGCTTATAATCCATAAAAATAAAAGGTATTCCCACTATCAGCATCGCATTGGCAGGAGTTGGTAAGCCGGAAAAATCAACCGTTTTATCACTCTCTTTTTCAGATTCCAAATTAAATTTTGCCAAACGCAAGGCAGAAAAAATAACCAGTAAAAAAGGAACAACCATAAAGAACCTATAAATCCATAAACCTACTAAATCATCTGTATCCAAAGGAAAATTGTACATTGAAAACCCAATAAGTTTGTACATTATTATTGCAGGCGCCACTCCAAAACTCACCAAATCGGCTAAAGAATCAAGCTGTTTTCCAAGTGCTGTATAGGCATTTAGAAGACGAGCAGCAAATCCATCGGCAAAATCAAAAACAGCAGCAATTAGAATAAAGTATGATGCCATTTCAAGATTACTGTTTATGGCATAAATCATTGAAATACAACCGGCAAGTAGATTGGCAATAGTTATTGTATTAGGAATTAGATATTTCAAGTAAATAGTTTTTAGAGTTTTGAACAATAATGGGTACAAAATTAAGTTAAAATAGGGAAAATTAATTAAGAATTGATTTATCTTTACAACATTAAAAAGTTTTTTCATGAAAATAAGATTTTTAATACTAGTCTTTCTTGCAATAATATCCTTTCAAGATATTTATTCTCAGTCTGCTCCAAAATATAGCAACGAGTTTCTTGCTATTGGAATAAGCGCACGTTCAATGGCAATGGGAAATTCCACAATTGCTTCCAGCAACGATGTTAGTTCTGCCTATTGGAATCCGGCAAACCTCACCTTTATTCCTTACGATCTAGAACTTGGTGCAATGCATGCTTCATATTTTGCAGGACTTGCAGCTTATGATTATTTGGGAGGTGCCGCAAAAATTGACGAAAAAACTGCTTTCGGAATTTCTATTATTAGATTTGGTGTAGATGACATCCCAAACACATTGGAATTAATTGATAATGATGGCAATATTAGATACGACAGAATTAAATCATTCTCAGTTGCCGATTGGGCATTTTTGTTTTCTTATGCAAAAATTTCCAATATTGAAGGTTTAAGATATGGCGGAAACGTTAAGATTATTCGTCGTGTTGCCGGTGATTTTGCAGGAGCTTGGGGCTTTGGCTTAGACCTTTCGGCAAGATACGATAAAGGAAACTGGATTTTTGGCGCAATGGCAAGAGATGTAACTTCAACTTTCAATGCATGGAGTTTCAATACCTCTCAACTAGAGGAGGTTTTTGTTCTTACAGGAAATGAAATACCGGAAAACAGTCTGGAAATAACACTTCCAAGACTGCTATTGGGTGCAGGAAGGAAATTCGATATTTCAGAAAAATTTACCGGTCTGGTTGAGTTAGATGCCGATTTTACTTTCGATGGAAAAAGAAACGTATTAGTAAAAGGTGACCCCATTAGCATTGACCCTCATTTAGGTTTTGAAATTGGATTCAAAGATTTACTTTTCTTCAGAGGAGGTGTAAGCAATTTTCAGAAAGTTCCCGACTTCGACAATAAAAACGTAATGACATTTCAACCAAATATTGGACTTGGAATAAAAATTAAACGGCTTTCTATTGATTATGCACTTACCGATATTGGAAACCAAAGCATTGCTCTTTATTCTAATGTATTTTCCCTTCGTTACGGAATAACCAGAAACTAATTTCTTTTTGAATACTCCTAATTTCCAGAGAATTATAAATATTGGCATTCTAGCACATGTTGACGCCGGAAAAACCACTTTAACCGAAAATTTGCTTCATTTAGCAGGGGCAATAAAAACTCCCGGAAGCGTAGATAAGGGATCATCTGTAAGCGACAGCCTCGAAATTGAAAAGCAAAGAGGTATTTCTATTAAGGCCAGTTCTCTTAGTTTTACCTTAGAAAATATCCGTTTCAATATTATTGATACTCCTGGGCATATAGATTTTTCATCAGAAATTGATCGATCTCTTAAAGTAATTGATGCCGCAATTTTACTTATTTCGGCTGTAGAAGGGGTTCAGGCTCATTCCTATTCAATAGCAAATGCCTTAAAGGAACTTAAAATCCCTTTTGTTATTTGTGTAAATAAGATAGATAGGGCTGGTTCCGATTTCGAAAATGTAATTTCTGAAATTCAGGAAGAACTTGATATTAAAATATTTCCAATATTAAGTATTATTAATGAAGCTGATCAAAATGCAAATATTTTCGACTTGTGGAAGGAAAAGCAACTAAACTTTGTTTCGGAAACAGGACTTGAGAATTTATCTCTGTTTTCAGAAAAAATCTTGGAACAATACTTAGATGGCGGATTTCCTGATTCTATTGACATAGTTGAAGAAGCTAAAACAGTATGCAAACAGCAAAAATTAATTCCAATTATACCTGCCTCCCTAAAAAACAATATTGGCACAAAAGAATTAGTAGAAATTGTTAGTAATTGGATTGAACCTTTATCTTTTGACAAAAGTGAGGAGATTTCCGGCTATATTTTTAAACTGGAAAATCATCCTCAAATTGGACAATGTGCGCATATTAGACTTTTTTCAGGTAATCTGGAGAATCGACAGGAAGTATATAATCAGACCAATAATTCGTTTTTCAAGATTTCTCAAATTCACAAATTTTTTGCAGGTAAACCCGAAAATCTAGGAAAACTATCAGCAGGAGATACAGGAATAATTTCAAGTAGTGAAGACCTTAAGCCCGGAGACATTATTGGCAAAAAAATATTAGAAATAAACGATTTTCAATTTAACAAACCACTATTATTGGTAAAAGTAAGTCCTGAAAATAATTCCGACATTCCAAAACTTGCAGAGGCACTTAGTATTTTAAATAAAGAAGATCCTTCACTCAATTTTGTTTGGCATAAATCAGATAACGAAATGACAATAGATTTGATGGGTGAAATTCAAGCAGATATAATAATTACAACCCTTTTGAGCAGATTCTCAATAAAAGCGGAGATTAGCAATTCAAGTGTAATATACAAAGAAACAGTTGCCGGTATTGGTGAAGGCTTTGCAAAATATTGGATGCCAAAACCATGTTGGGCAATAATAAAACTAAGAATTGAACCCGGCAAATTAGGTTCCGGTGTTGTTTACCAATCTGAACTAAGCACAGACAAGATTCAAAAGAAATATCAGAACGAAATTGAAAGAACCATACCCAAAGCTCTAAAACAGGGAATAAAAGGATGGGAAGTTACGGATTTAAGTATAACCCTAATAGATGGTGAAGACCATGAAGTTCATTCAAGGCCGGGCGATTTTGTTATTGCTACACCAATGGCAGTAATGAAGGGTTTGCAGGAAATAGGAACCACACTTTTGGAACCAAAATATTTATACGAAATAACTGCTGAAGAAGAACTCCTGGGAAACATTGCAGGAGACCTTACAAATATGAGAGCAGAAATTGGCAGTCCAAATTTCTCAGGCGGAAAATTTAAAATGCAAGGAAAAATACCTGTATCTGAAGCAATTAAGTACCTGCCACGTTTCAACTCAATTACCGGAGGAAAAGGAAAAATTAAGTTTGTTTTTGCAGGTTATAAACCATGCAGCAATGAAGATGGTGTAATTAGAGAATACAAAGGAATTAATCCTCTTGATGAAAGTAAGTGGATATTACATGCACGTGGCGCATATAAAGCAGACTAATCCCTACCCTCCCACTCTTCTAAAAAGCGGTTAAGGTACTCAAGCATAAAACTATGTCGAGATTCGGCCATTTTTTTTGCAGTTTCGGTATTCATACGGTCTTTTAATAAAAGTAACTTCTCATAGAAATGGTTAATTGTATGCGACTTAGACTTTTTGTAATCCTCAAAAGAAGAATGAATTTCAGGTTTTTCTTCGGGATTGTATAATTCCCTTTTTCTACTTCCTCCGTAGGCAAAAGTTCTTGCAATTCCCACTGCACCCATAGCATCTAGCCTATCGGCATCCTGCACAATTTTGCCCTCAATTGTTCGCATTGGCGTTTCAACACCTGAACCTTTGAAAGAAACACATTCAATTATTTCCAAAATCAATTCAATTTTCTTAGCAGGAATTTTGTTCTTTTTAAGCCATTTTTCAGCAATACCCTCATTTGCTTCTGATTTTTCTTTGAATTTCCAATCATCAACATCATGAAGTAAAGCAGATAATTCTACTATTTCCAAATCTGCATTTTCAATTTCTGCTATTTTAATGGCTGTATTCCTTACCCTTAAAACATGCCACCAATCGTGCCCGGTGGTTTCCCCGTAACAAAGACTTTTAACGTAATCTTGTGTATTTTTTATAACCATCTCTTTTTTCATTAATAATCAACACTTTAAACCTGTTCCAAGTTTTACTCGAATAGCCTTATTGCTTAAACTTAATGAAAACTTGTTTTTTAGTATTGAATCCAATAATTCCTTTTCAATTTCCGCAGGCACAGTTTTTCCGCAGAAATTAGATTTTTCAAGGTAGAATCTAACAACTTTGCCTTCATAGTCAATATATAAAACCACATCTAAATAAGCATATTCGCAATCTGAGCAGTTCATTTCAATATTAAATTTTTGCAAAACAGGTCTATACACTTCTAAGAACCATTTTTCCTGAAAGTCACTCCATTCATCATAAGCACTGTTTTTTAGATCCCAGGAATTAACAATTTCAATATTCTCTTCATAGCCTGACAAAATATCCGGTGTATAATGTTCATCCACACCTATTTGATTAATATCAACCAAAGCAGTCCATAAGCTTAATGAAAAACCATCCAATCTGGTCCAAACCGGCCTCACCACATTATTATGAGCGGCAATTGCAATATAATCGCCAAAAAACATTTCTTTATCAGGAATAAAAGGAGATTTAGATATTCTGAAATTATCAAAAGTCTCTCCCCCATCCTCGGAATAAGCTAAATAAACCTCAGTTTGATTATCAGTAAGTTTTTTTCTATCGTAATAGGCTATCCAAATTTTTCCATTTGTTTGGTCTATTGCAATTGCAGGAAAAAAACTATGAAACTCATCATTTTTCTCATATATTTCCTTTGGTTGAGACCAATAGCCTCCATTGTCATTAGATTTTGAAAAGAAAATTGTTGTATTATTTATTCCTTTACGTTGATCTGCCCAAACAGCATAAATATTTCCTCTATAACTTGTTTCAGAAGTGTCGCAGGCGATAGCCGGGAAACCGTTTGTTCTGTAAATACCGGGAATAGAAAACCTCCATCCTTCGGGCTGCTCGGCTATTACCAAATCTTTTTTTAGCCAGGTTTTTCCTTTATCAAAAGATCTGTCGAACCAAATTTTACCAAGACCTGTCCATGCAGCATAGACTTCCCCATTTGGACCAACTGCTGTATTCACTCCAACTAAAGAATTATCATCATCTTTGCAATCGCCTGAAAATTGATTAATTCTGAGAGGTTCTGTCCATTTTTTTGAATTTGGGTTGAAGGATGAAAAATAGATATTTGATTTATGTTTTTTTTCGGCGCTTTTATAAGCATCGAAAATAGTCCAAAAAAGATAAATGCTATTATCGGAGCGGTCAACCACCGCCCATTCCTTATCGTGAATCTTTTTAATATTGTTTCCAATAGCAATACCATCCGACCATTCTCCGTCTATTTTTGTAAGAGATTGATGAACAATGGAAGAAAGGCGAGTGCCACCGGGAGGATTTGCAAGATGAAAATAGTGGTAAGTTCCGGTATTATCGATAACAATACAAGGATCACCTTCAACTCCCAGAGAAGATTGCAGAATAGTGTCTGTCCAGGATTTTCCTCCATCTTTGGTAAAATGAAAGCCATTGAGTACTGAACCAACAACAATTTCATTTGTATTTTTCGGATTCATAGAAATACATGGTTCGCAAGGAGCAGCAAAATATGTAGCTCCAATAGGTTTTTCTAGTTTTACATTATGGTGTTGCGAACTAACTGAAGAAATAATAAGCAGACAAAGAAATAGAAAAAGAGTCTTTATGTTTTTTTGGGAACTCAAGGATGCAATTATAAGCTACGAATAATATCTAAAACATCAGAACTACAATCGTTAAGCTTACGAAACAAATCGTATCTGCTAATAAATTCAGCAGAAAACTCAAACTCCTCAGGTTTGTTATTGTAAGCTGAAAGGAAAATAATTAGAGTATCCAGAGTATGTTTATAGGCGCAAAGCCTGAAAGCATCGTGAAGAGAATTTCTTTCCTCCAAAGAAAGCACCCCACTTGCATAAGTAAAATAACCGGTAATAAACTCTTTCAAAAAATCTGATTTCCAGTCAATCATATTATCATACTTCTCTGCTGCACAAGCATTTCCGGCAACAGAACAAGCTGCTGAACCAACATCGAAAAGAATATTTCCTTTAGTAATAGTATCAAAATCGACTAAACAAAGAGCCTCTTCCTTGGTATTAAAAAGCATATTTTCCAGCTTGGCATTTCCATGAATAAGTCTTTGAGGAAATCTATTTGTTTCCATTAAATTCCAAAGACTTACCAAAGATCTTCCCTGGTTAAGCAAATCCAAAATAGTATCTGAAAACTCTACAGGAATTTCTTGACTATTAACTAATTTTGTTACCTCCTCAACCTTTTTTTCCAAATTAAATGATTCATTATTAGTTTCTTGAAGTTTTTCAATTGGAAAATCTGAAAGAGCCGTATGAAATTCACCAACAACTTTTCCGGCCTGAAAAGCCATACGGTTATTTTTCGTTTGTTGGGGAGTAACCGTTCCGCTGTAATAAAGGCTCATAATCCAATAGAAACCTTCGGCATCAATTACATAGTATTTACCTTCTAAAGATTCAATAAATTGAAGAGTACAAATTTCTTTAGATTTAAGATGATTAGTAATTTCAAGAGTATTGGCTACAACGGATGGAACATGGTCAATCTTCTTCGGATTAAACTTCCTTAGAATGTATAATTCTCTGCTGGCAGTTACAAGATAAGTCTCATTAACAGTACCATTACCATACTTCATATAAGTACGATAAGCACCATTAGTTTTGAATTGGTCGGTTATTTGTTTTATTGAAATCATTTTCTGCCTTAAATATATAGCTTTAATTTTATTTTCGAATAAAAAATTCTAAAAATTTACGAAATGACCTGAAAAATCTAAAAAAAAACCCGGAACAAATCCCGGGTTTTTAAATATAATCGTAAATAGATTACTTCTTCATTCTGTCAATTACATTGTTGTCTTTATCAACCAATGAAATTTCGAGAGGCATTTTGCCTAGAGCGTGAGTAGCGCAGCTTAGACATGGGTCGTAAGCACGGATACCAACCTCAACGGCATTCATCATAGGTTCAGTAATTGTAGTTTGACCTGTCATCATTTTTTTAGCAATGAAGTTTACAGATTCGTTCATTGGCATATTATTGTTTGTTGTAGAAACAATAAGGTTAGCTTTTGTAATCTGGTCGTGTTCATTAATTTCGTAATGATGGAACAAGGTTCCTCTAGGAGCTTCAATTAATCCAACACCCTTATTTACTTTAGTACCTTTAGTTACAAGGTCATCTTTTTGTAAATCAGGATCATTAAGCAGCTTCTTCATTTCTTCTGCAGAGTGCAGCAATTCAATAAGACGAGCATAATGCATGTGCATACACATGTTATTTGGTTTGCCGTTTGTAAGTTCCTTATATGCTTCAAATTCTTTTTGAGCAAGAGGAGTCTTAATGTGAGTAGCTGTATTAAGACGAGCCAAAGGACCAACACGATACCAACCTTTTTCTTTTCCAAGAGATTTAATGTAAGGGAACTTCATGTAAGACCATGAACGAACTTCTTCCTCAATGTATTTTTCGTATTCTTGGTAATCAACACCGTCGAAAATTACGTTACCTTGATAATCAACTGCCTTAAGAACACCATGATATAAATCAAGTCCGCCATCTTCAGAAACCAAAGAAAGGTGATTAGAATCGAATTTAGAGAAATTGTCGATAAAGTCTTTATTACCTTTATAGTAATTTTTCAGAAGTTCAAGAGAAGCAACAGACCAATCAATCATTTTATCGATGTTCATTGGATCAGCACCTTTAAGGAATTCATCACGTTCAGCAATGCTTAGGTTTTTGTTTATACCACCTGGTATTGCACCTGTTCCGTGGATTTTTTTACCGGCTGTAACTCTAATAATTTCCTGTCCGAATTTTCTCATAAGAACTGCTTGAACAGCAAGATCTTTATATTCAGGAGTTAAAACAAGTCCAATTACGTTTCTTATTGCGGGGTCTGCATCGTATCCAAACAGTAAGTCCGGAGAAGCAAGATGGAAGAAATGCAAAGCATGAGACTGAAATGTTTGTCCGTAATGCATAAGTCTTCTCATTTTTTCTCCGGTTGGAGTTAGACCTTTTCCTGTTCCGGCGCCAACAATAACATCAAGAGCTTTAGCAGCAGCAAGATGGTGGCTAACGGGACAAATACCGCAAAGACGTTGAACAAGAACAGGAGCTTCCCAGTAAGGTCTGCCCTGAACAAAACGTTCAAAACCGCGGAATTCAACGATATGGAGTCTGGATTGTGCAACATTCAATTGATCGTCTAGATGAATAGTTACTTTTCCGTGTCCTTCAACCCTGGTTACGGGTTCAATAGTTATTTTTTGTGCCATTGTTTTTCTCCTTTTTTAGTCAAATTTTACAACTTCGTATGGTAATTCCATTTCGTTACCTGTTAGAAGAGCTACCAAAGCGTTCCAGATAAGGTCGGCGCGAGGCGGGCAACCCGGAAGATAGTAGTCTATTTTTACGATTTCATGGCAAGGATAAACCTTGTCTAGAATCATCGGAAGTTCGTCGTCGTTTGGAAGAATTTTTTCTGTATTTAATTTCACGGTTGGACCGTTAAGATAAGCCTCATCAATACATTCTTTAACGGGAATACCGTTTCTTAATGCAGGAAGGCCGCCCATAATAGCACATTCGCCTAAAGAAATTAAAATTTTGCAGTTTTTACGGAAATCTTTAAGAACTTCTACGTTTTCACTGTTACAGCATCCACCTTCAATAATACC
>JAFGXD010000062.1 GCA_016936815.1 Bacteroidales bacterium | reverse complement strand
TTTATTCATAACCTTTGATTTGCTTCAAATGTAGTAATATTAGGCTTTATAGAAGTTTTTACCATTATTTTTGTCCATTAAGCCAAAAATTTCTATTTTCTATCCTGATTATCCTTGTATTCTCTTTTCAGATATTTAGTCAAAAACCTTATTTAAGTAAGGGTTTGCAAAATAGATTGGAGAACCTAAAAACATCTGAAAAAATTGGGGTAATTGTTGTAATGAAAGAACAATTAGACTTCGAAAACCTTAATTCAGACTTTAGAAAAAGCAATACTAGTGTTAATAAAAGGGCAAAAATTGTTTTGAATGAGCTTACCCTTCAAGCCCAAAAAACAAGACAAACTATTATTAGCAATTTAATTAATTCTGAAAACAGAAAATCCGGAAAAATAATATTCCTTAAACAATGGTACATTTTTAACGGTTTTTTGGTTGAAGCAGACGCTCAGGGAATTGACCAACTTCTTGCAAATTACGATATTGAGTATCTGGATTACGCCGGTAGGAAGGCCGAATTATTACCCTATATTGATGAAGAAAACAAAAATTTGGTGAAATCGCCAACCGAACCCGAAGCAGGTTTGGTTGTAATAAATGCTCCTCCAATGTGGGCTTTGGGCTATACAGGAAGGGGAAGATTAATTTACGGTTACGATACGGGAGTTTGGCCGGATCATCCATCCTTTTCGGAACGTTATATGGGAAGATTTTTTCCACCCGAACAAAGCTGGTACGGATACTGGAATCCCGAGCCAACCGGAATTCTTAACGATCATGGAACTCATACTTTAGGAACAGCAATAGGTCTGGATTCCGAAACTGCCGATACCATTGGAGTTGCCTGGGGATCGTACTGGATTGCTACCGATATTATTAAAGGAACAATAGATCAGGTTCCCGAAGTTCCTCATTTGGTAGATGCTTTTGAATGGGCTTTAAACCCCGATGGTAACTTCGAAACCGTTTCAGATATTCCTGATGTAATAAACAATTCGTGGCGTTGGAGAGATGAAATTGATACCGTTGAATGCGAGGGTTTTGTAGTTAGTCTTTTTAGTGCTTTAGAGGCTGTAGGTATTGCAAATATTTTTTCAGGTGGAAATTCTGGTCCTTCAAATACCGGAATTAACTCACCTCAACGTGTAAAAATTAATGAGGTAAATTCTTTCTGTGTTGGAGCAATCGACGGTAATTCTGCAACCCTGCCAATTGTTTATTTTTCAACCAGAGGTCCTTCTCAATGTTTGCCAACAGATTCGGCACTTTCAATTCATCCGGAAGTTGTTGCTCCGGGTTATTATGTACGCTCGGCTTGGGGAAGCAATGAGTATAATTCAATCTCAGGAACTTCAATGTCTTGTCCTCATGTTTCGG
This sequence comes from Bacteroidales bacterium, assembly GCA_016936815.1. GTDB lineage: Bacteria > Bacteroidota > Bacteroidia > Bacteroidales > GWF2-38-335 > GWF2-38-335. Next base: position 19,934 of record JAFGXD010000062.1, on the reverse strand, counting down.
GAGCTACTTTACTGCTAAAAGAGGCTTTTCCATATCTTCCGGGCTCCGAACTACTTAGAGCATTGTATTATACGGCAATAGACATGGGCGACCCGGGCGAAGATAATGTTTACGGAAGAGGATTAATTGATGTTTATGCTGCTTTCTTATACCTTTCGGAAACTTACACTCCGGTTACTCCAAACTACAAATACGATTTAGCAATTAAAAAAGTATTTAACCCCGAAATACTTCAAATTTGTGAGAACCCAATTGCTCCTGAACTGGTTTTTGCAAATTTAGGCGACAGTACTATTAATGAGTTTAAACTCTATTTTTCGGTTAATAATGGCGAAAACGACAGCCTGCAATTTACCGGCAATATTGCAGCGGGTGAAGAAATTAGTTTAATTCTGCCTGAAATTTCTTTTACTCCCGGGCAAAATATTCTACAATTGCTTGCAGTAATTCCTGAAACTATGGAAGAAGTAGATTATTTTAACAACCGAAGATATGTCGAATTGTTTGTTAATCAGCCAACAAGCCTTACTTTTTCGGAAAATTTCGAGAATGGAATTGATACAACAATTTGGAAAATTAATAACCCTGACGAAGGACTAACATGGGACACTTTAGCAACTACAGGTCTCGACTCCGGAATGTATTCAATGTACATAGATTTTGGCTATGGAATGGAACTTTACGAAATAGATGAAATAAGTTCACCGGCTATTTATTTAAACGAAGTAAGTATTACAGATACATTAATTCTTTCTTTCGATTTGGCTTATCAAAAGAGAAGCAACACATTTCAGGATAGTCTGAAGATTTATGCCTCAACCGATTGCGGTAACACATTTCCCCACTTGCTTTATGCCGCTAATGGAACAGAATTGAGTACCTGGGATGAGATTACTCCTGATTTTGTACCATCATTACCCGAACATTGGAGAAGAGACAGCATTGCAATAACCGGGCTTGAAACAGGAGAAATGTTCAGGTTTAAGTTTCATGGTTGGAATAAAAGGGGAAATCAACTTTATATAGATAATATAAGATTTGAAAAACCAATAAACAGCAATATTTTACAAATAAACGATTTAAACAAAATAACTGCTTTTCCAAACCCTTGTAATAACGAATTTACAATAACAAATGCAGAAAACTCATTTTATGAAATAATTAATCTTACGGGAAAAGTTATACTTAACGGAAAAATTGATTCTAATAGACAAACAATTCAGACTAAAAAACTCTTACCGGGGTATTATTTTATTAGAATTATTAAGGATGGGAATGTTAGTTTGATAAAGTTAGTTGTTGGTAAATAATCTTTCTAATAATCTATTGTTTTTTAATAAGTTTAAGATAGTTTTTGCCTTCTTCTGAAATAAGCTCAATTAAGTAAATTCCTTCACTCTCAATTATTTCCAAAGGAATGGTTTTAATGTTGGAAAAAGAATAACTATTTACTAATCGATTTTCCATTGTGTAAACTTTCATTTGAACACTTTTATATACCTTATCAAGAACAATAATGGCATTCTTTTCTGTTGGGTTTGGATAAACAAAAATATGATTTTCTGAAGATATTTTCTCAACATCAACGCCTACAATATATACGCATTCTGAAGTGTCCATGCACCCATTTTCAATTATTTCTACCGAATAATTACCTGATGAAATGGCGGTAAAAGATTGTTCAGACTGAAAAGGAATTGCAGAAAAATTATTATCACAATCAAGCCATTGGTATTCAGCATTTTCAGCATCTGCGATTACATAAGGTTCAATTATTGTAAGATTTGTGTTTACCGAATTTATTATTAATTCAAGTGTAATAATGCTATTGCAGCCCTCCTCATTTATAAATGCTTTTGGATATATTCCCGATGTATAATGTGTGTTTCCATTCCATTCAAAACTATCGCAGGCTATTGCAAATGTATCAATGTGAGAGCTATTTAAGATATCAAGAAATAGAGTTTTAACCGAATCACAACCATTTGAATTTGTATAATACAGGCTAATAGTTGTGTCCTGAAAATAGGTAATACCGTTTGTCCATGTAAAGCTATCACACGACCATGCATAATTATTAAGATATGTACTATAAAGGACAGATAAATTCAATTCAACAATGCTATCGCAGCCATTTTCTGAGAAATAATTGAATTGGTGTATTCCACTTTGATTATACGTATTCCCATTCCAAGAAAAAGTATCGCAAACCGTTGCAAATGTATCAGTTTGGTAAGATTCATAAATTTCAAGGTTGAGAGAAAGAACGCTATCACAGCCATTTACATCAGCAAAATTTTGAACATAGATTCCACTATTAGTGTAAATATTTCCTAGCCATTCGTAAGAATCGCAAGTAGAAATATTAATGAATTCAGAGTATGAATTATTAATAGTTAGGTCTAATGTAATAACTGAATCGCAGCCGTATTGATTAGTTAATGTATGATTTGCAATGTTATTACTTTCAAAATATGTATTTCCATCAATCCATGTATAGGATTCGCATGATGAAACAATATCAACACCCGTATTGTTATTGACTGTTAAATTCAGATAAATAATACTATTGCATCCTGTGGAATTAGTAAATGATTTTGAATAGATTCCAGATTCAGAATAATAGTTTCCATACCATAAGATGCTTTCGCAAACCGTGGCAAAAGTATCTACATATTCAGATTGGTTTATTGTTAGTTTAAGTGTAATTGTAGAATCGCATCCGGCAGCATTTAAAATTGTGTGGGTTGCAGAATTGTTATTTGAATAATATGTAATTCCGTTAATCCATGTGTATGAATCGCAAGCAGAAACAAAATAATTTGCTGTTGTGTTGGGAGCTCCGGGAGCAACAAGAAAGTTTCCAAGATAATGCTCACAGTTTGGATCTAATGATGTGTTTTTTCCAATAAATGAATATCCCCCCGGACAAAGACCGCTAAAAATAGGGGAAGACTGCCAGGTTATTCCTCCATTCTTACTAAAAGAATTTATTCCATATCCGGAAGAATAGCATGAAAGTGAAATTGTTCCATTGCATGCCCCTGAGCAAGTTTCATTTGAAATAGCCGGTGGGCAATAATTCACATAAAAGGCATCAACAAAAACGCTTGCACTAGCATACCCTCCAGCATCATCGGTAACAACAATATCATATGGACCATAACAACAGTTTATAATTTCTACAGATCCGGGAAATCCTTCCTGAACCGGATAATTATATGAATAATTTCCGCTTCCTCCGGTAACTGATATAGATATTGCCCCATTGCACATTCCGGGACATAATTCGTTGTAAACCCCTACACTAATTTCAAGTGGAGCATTTACTGTAACCGATACCATATTAGAACCTGAACCACCAGTTCCATAACCGTCTGTACCCCAACCGCATGGGGGAGTATTATCCCAAAACTGAATAAAGAATGTGCCAACGCAAAGTGAGTCAATTGTACTGTTAGTTTCACCTGCAATTGCAACAGTATCAGAATTATACCATTGATAGGAGTATGGGGGAACGCCACCGGATAGAGATATTTCAGCAGCACCATTACAATCAGTAACAGAGGTTGCATTTGTAACAGAAGTTGTAAATATTATTGGACTTAATTCAATAATATCAAAATTATGGCTACAACTAATTCCCTGACCGTCATCTATAACTGTAATAGAATATAATCCGGGACAAAGAAAGGAATCTAAACTAAGATTTCCGGTGTAAGATGGGCCGGTAATTGAATATGAATAAGGACCAATTCCGTTAACAATTGAAATATTGTAATTGCCATTGCACTCGTTTGTACAGGTTTGCTGATCGTAATCAATAACAAACTCTAAAGCACCTCCTGAGCAGGTTATTGTCTCAGAATATTGCGCTTTAGCTGAAAAAGCTAAAAGGAATAATAGGAAAATGAAAATACTTCTCACAAACTCACTTTTTTATATGATTTCACCATTTTATTAATATTTTCCAATAAAATTGAAAAACCATTATTTTTACGAACAGCAAAAAAAATAGATGTAGAAAATTTACGAAGGCTAATTTTTATTGCATTAACGTTAGTAATTAATTGATTAACACCTTAATAGTTTATTAACGAAAACTACTTCATTTATTGCGGCTACAAATTTACCAAAAAAATAGGCTGCCTTTTGTAAGACAGCCTATTAAGAAAATATTGTTAAGATTCTAATTAATCAGCCATATTAGGCATTTCTCTCTTATAATCTCCATTTCTAAGTTTCTGATTTACTTCAGAGAAGCATTTAATTGTATATTCAACATCTTCTATAGAATGCATAGCTGTTGGAATAATACGAAGCATAATAACTCCTTTTGGCACAACAGGATAAACAACAATTGAACAGAAAATACCGTAGTTTTCCCTTAAATCAACAGTAAGATTTGTTGCTTCACCAATTTCTCCTTCGAAATATACAGGAGTAACAGGAGACTCAGTAATACCTGTGTTAAAGCCGGCTTTACGTAATCCATCCTGAAGACTTTTTGTAATTTTCCAAAGTTGTTCTCTTAGTTCAGGTTTTGTTTTAAGAAGTTCCAATCTCTTTAATGCACCAATTACCATAGGCATAGGCAATGATTTTGCATAAACCTGAGACCTCATGTTGTAACGTAAATAATCAATTATTTCTTTCTTACTGGCAACAAAACCACCAATACCTGCCATAGATTTTGCAAATGTAGCAAAGTAGATATCTATTTCATCCTGAACACCGTAATGTTCTCCGGTTCCGGCTCCTGTTTTACCCATTGTTCCAAATCCGTGGGCATCGTCAACCAACAATCTAAATCCGTATTCTTTTTTAAAGGCAACCATTTTGTCTAGCTTGGAAAGATCTCCAACCATGCCAAAAACTCCTTCGGTAATTACAAGAATACCACCGTTCTGACTATCGGCAAGTCTTTTAGCGTGTTTCAACTGTGTTTCGAAACTCTCCATGTTGTTGTGAGAATAAACAAAGCGTTTTCCCATGTGAAGACGAACACCATCTAAAATACAAGCATGTGAATCAGAATCGTAAACAATAACATCGTTACGATCTACCATTGCATCTATAATAGAAACCATTCCCGGATAACCGTAATTTAATAAGTAACCTGTTGTTTTTCCAACAAAATTAGCCAATTTTGTTTCCAATTCGTTGTGATAATCTGATTCTCCCGACATCATTCTGGCTCCCATTGGATAGGCAAGACCCCAATCTCTAGCGCCTTCAGCATCAGCTTTTCTAACTTCGGGATGATTCCCAAGGGCAAGGTAGTTATTCAAACTCCAGGTTAATACTTCTTTTCCTCTAAATTTCATGTGAGCTGAAAGTTCGCCTTCAAGTTTTGGAAACATGAAATATCCATGAGCCTTATCCTGGTGTTTACCAAGCGGGCCTCTGTTATTTATTCTTTTTTCAAAAAGATCCACGGTGTTGAGTTTTAGTTATTAAATCAAGTGAACAAGTGCAAAAGTAGTTTTTTTCGCTGTTTATGACAAGAATTTGTATAATATTCTACAATACATTTTATTTTTTTCAGCAATAAATTTTTGCTATTTTATTTTGTAATAAATAGAATCCCTTGGAGGTGGTGGTAAATAGCACATTGCATCATGATTGCTATTTTCACTTGGCTCAAATATCTCTATTTCTGAAATTATCTCTATAACCTCTTTTTCTTTTGAAAGATTGTTTCCTAAACATGAAATTATTTGTAGATAAATAATTTTAGAAACTTTAGAATATGTAATTGAGTTAATATTAATCAAGCTTTTTTTAAGTTTTTTCACCTCCTTCTCACTTTCCTTTTCCTTATTCTTTTCATTCTCATTGCATGCTGAAAGCAAAGAAATTGCAGTAAGTAAAGCTATTCCTGTCTTTATTTTAAATTTTTCGGAGTTTTTGTTTCTTTTTAGCCAAGAACTTGCGTATCCCACATAAAAAAGAAATAATAGGACTTGTTTTAGAATAATGGCTATAATTTTGTTTTTACTCATTTTTTAAGCTGTCATTAATTTCTTTTGGTGGATCATAAGAAGGTTTGTAGCAGGTATAACGTACATTATTACTACAACTATTGCTTAAGCCGATAATTCCTAATAATATAATTCCTAAAGCAACCCTTCTTCTTCGTAAACTATTATTTTTAAAAGTTATACAAGATAGCAATATGAAAATCGTTTTTAGTGTAAGTATTTTTATCGATATAATGATTTTCATGAGATTTTGTCTTATAAATTTTGCCTTTATTATTTTTTATAGTGGTAACTTCAAAAACTGTTCCTATTTTTTGGAAAGCAGAATAATTTTTGTATTATCTGGTTTTTGTTGTATCCGACTGTTCTTTAACTTCAGGATCAAAAACAGCAACATAGCATCTGTGATGGTGATTGTTTCGGCAACTTGTTGAAATTTTTAACAAACTAATTATTGCTATTCCAATAAGTAGTTTATTCCTTGAAAAAAGTTTGCTGTTTTTTGCCCCCGAAATAATTTGAAAAAAAACAAATATAGAATAAATCAAAAATAGTATTGCTTTTTTCATTTATAGCTGTTTTGTTAGAAAAGGGAATAGTTGTTAAAGACCTTATTCAGAGTATTTTAAATCTTTAAATTCTCCGTTTGATATTGTTATTGTTTCAGAAAGTTTTGTAGCAGAGAAATTAAAAGTTCCTGATATTCTTTGATTTTCGGTATCAAGTTTGGAAATTTTTATTGTACCGGACTTACTCAGATAGTTATTTTCTGAAGGGGAGCTTGCTTCAGGCTGATAAACTGCAGAAAATTGAAAATCAACAGAATCCATTCCTGCGCTTAATTCATAAGTTCCTTCGTTAACTCCGTAAACTGTTAAAACAATAACTTTCTGGTCTGTAGATGTTCCGGTTATAATAAATTTCCCGTTTGTCTTTTTAGTTACCCTTGTAACTGCAGACCAAGACGTTCCGTCAATTGAGGCACTCATTGAAGCTTCGAATACATCATCTTTATTGCAAGAACTAATTAAAATTAATAAAGAAAAAAAAGCAAATATTGTTATTGTTTTCATTTTTTTATTTTTTAGTTATCTGAATTGTTCTAGTGTGGGATTAGGAATTCTGTTACCATTTTCATCCCAACACATCTGCTTAATATTTTTGTCGTTTTCAAAAATCATTTCCGATTTTTTCTGTCCATTTTTGTACCAATAAACTGTTTGGCCATTCTTTACGCCTTTTGAATATTGCACAAATTTCTTTTTTGTTCCATTCTGATACCACCAAACCCAATCGCCGTCTTTTAAACCATTAACGTAATTTCCGGCCATACCTTTTTCTCCGGTTTTATACTTTGTAAATGATTTGCCGGTATAAGGGCTATCTTCTCCAATAACATACATTACATCGCTTTTTTCTTCTAATTGGTCGGAACTTACAATTCTGTCTTGTGCCAATCCTATTATTGAACAAAGAAGAAAAACAAACAATAAAACTTTATTCATATCTTAAGATTTTCATCCTTAATTTATGGTTCAAAAATACGAAAAAAAATAAAAAAAGAGGGAAAAACCCTCTTTTTTATTTTTTTAAAGTCAATAATCAGATTATTGCATACACTCTAATGCCCATTTTTGCATTTCGTCTTGATCCATGTCTTGAGCTTCAATTGAATTTGCAAACACAGATTGAAGTTTTTCCAACATACAAGCGCAATAAGAAGGACCATCTATTGCCGGTTGATCAGCTAAACTTGCCTCACAAGTTTCAATAAAAGCATTTACTTCCAACTCAGACCATTCTCCACCTTCGAATTCTTCTTCATATTCTTCTTCTATGTAATCATAAGCAGGCAAAACGTTTTTACAATTTTTAATTGCTTCAGCGTAATCTTTCATTGCTTTTTCAGCTTCTTCCGGGTTATCCCTGTACTTTTTTTCCATTTTTGTGTTGAAATCATCCATCTCATTTTCAAATTTCTCCATTTTTTTGGAAATTTCTTCCATTTTTGCCTCATCTCCTTCTTCCTCAGCAGCCATTAATTCTGTTTGTAAACCCCATAGTTCACACTCTAAATCGGCGTAAGTTGCTCCATCGCTTTTATTGGAAGCTTTATCTCCATCTTCCGATTTTTTGTCGTCTGAACAAGCTACAGCAACTACCAATAGTGCCATAAACATAAACGATACAATTTTTTTGATTTTCATGATATTTTAAAATTAGGTTAATAACTGTTGCAAAAGTAGAAAAAATGCTAAAAACTCAATTAAAATAATGGCATTTTTACACAATGCAACTGCATTTTGTGGTGAAATAGCAAATGTTTATTATTAAGTTGTATTATTTGCCTTTTAATTAATGATTTTGACTTGCTTAGTTTTTATCTTTGTAACAAAAAAGGTTTATGAAAATTATTTATCGCATTGGACTGATTTTTATCTTTTTGTTTTGTTTTTCAAAAACAGAAGCACAAGTCCTGGCTCCGGATTTTTCGGCCACAGATGTAAACAATCAGACTTACAACTTATATAATGAACTATCACAGGGAAAGACTGTAGTTTTAGATTTTTTTGCCTACTACTGAGTTTCTTGTCAAACCAACACTCAAAAAGTGGATAGTATTTGGCAGGCTTATGGCTACAATGGAGATTCTTTATGGGTTTGGGGCTTCGAAACTTCTCAATATCCCGATTCAATGGTTATCGATTTTCAAATGCTTCATGGAGCTTCTTTTCCGGGCTTTTCAACAATAGGTCAAGATAGTATTTTAAGTCTTTTCGGGGTAACTTACACTCCGCAATATGTTGTTATTTGCCCTGACAAAAGCATGAAAAAAGTTGCTTTGGATATTATTGAAGGCAGGATAAATTCTTGTGAGCCTTTGACTGATATTTATGAAGTTGAGGATAAAAACCCTTTAATATATTTCAATAATTCTGGAGTTCTAAAGATTGAAAAGCTTGATTTTAAAGGTGTTTTTGATGTAGCCATTTACGATATTACCGGAAAGACAATTTTTTTCAAAAATTTTGAAGACAAAAATGAAGTTTCTGTTTCAGCATTAGAAAAAAACAATTTTTTAATAGTGAAAATTATTGGAAGCGAAAAGATTATTACCGGAAAGGTATTTTCTTCTACAGGCTTCTAAAACCTATAAGTTTTCGTACATCACTAATTGTTTTTGAAGCCGACTCTCTAGCTTTTTGCCTTCCTAAATCTGCGGCTTTCTTAAGAAAAGCATCGTTAGCAGCATATTCTTCAATTTTTTCTCTAATGGGGCTAGTAAAGGTAATAATATCTTCTGCAATTTGCTTTTTCATGTCGCCGTAACGAATGCTGCAATTGTTATATTGTTGGTCGAAAAAGTCGTGAGTATCTTTTGAAGAAACAATTTCCATAATGGTAAAGAGGTTTTGTACCGAATCGGGTTTTTGTTGGTTTGGAACAGTTGGGCCTGAGTCGGTAACAGCTTTCATTACTTTTTTTCTGATAACTTCAGGAGAATCGGCCAAATTTATTGCATTACCCTCCGATTTACCCATTTTTCCTGAACCGTCTAATCCGGGAACTTTTATTAAGTCGGCATCAAAATTAAAGGGCTTAGGTAGTGGAAAATACTCTTCTTTATAAATTTGATTAAATCTTCGGGCAAATTTTCTCGACATTTCAACATGCTGCTCCTGATCTTTGCCAACAGGAACCAAATGTGCTTTATGAATTATAATATCGGCAGCTTGCAAAACAGGATAGGTAAGTAATCCTGCATTTACATTGTCAGGTTGTTTTCTAACTTTGTCTTTAAAAGTTACAGTTCTTTCCAGTTCCCCAATATATGCATTCATATTTAGAAGCAAATATAATTCCGGAATTTCGGGAATATCACTTTGAATATAGAGAGTGCATTTCTCAGGATCTAGTCCTGCAGCCAGATATTCTGCAAGAACTTGCTTTACGTTACCGTGTAAATCTGCCGGATTGGGATGAGTAGTAAGAGAATGCCAATCGGCAATAAAAAAGAAACAGTTAAATTCATCCTGCATTTTTACAAAGTTTCTTAAGGCTCCGAAATAATTTCCCAGATGCAGGTTTCCTGTTGGTCTAATTCCGCTTAATACTGTCTTTTTCATTTTTTTTGTTTTGAAATTGAATGCAAAAATATGATTTTGTTTTTAGTTTTATGACATTGCCTTTGCATAATTGACTACTTTTTTCGCAATAAAGTATTTACATTTGTGAAAATTTTTAAAATGAAAATACAAGAAGCCTTAAGTTTTGTTGAAAGACTGTTTGTTGCAGCCGGTTGTAGTTCTAATCATGCTAAAATTGTTGCCGATGTTCTTGTTGCCGCTGAAACAAGAGGAATACCTTCGCATGGTTTAATGAGAATTATTGATTATTTGGGAATGTTGGAGGCAGGGAAAATTAACGTTAATCCAAATGTTAAAATTATTCACGAAACAGTTTCAACTGCTGTGGTTGACGGCGATTCCTGTTTTGGAATGATTGCCGGAACAATGGCAATGGAATTAGCTATTGAAAAAGCGAAAAAGGCAGGAACCGGTTGGGTTGCTGTTAGAAATTCGAATCACTACGGAATTGCAGGTTATTATGCTATGATGGCTTTAAAATTTGATATGACAGGCATTTCTATGACACATGCCAATCCTTTAATTGCACCAACTTTTTCTGTTTCCAGAATGTTGGGAACAAATCCAATTGCTGTTGCAATGCCAACAAAAAATCAACCTCCTTTTATTGCAGATTTTGCTACAACTCCTGTAGCTAGAGGAAAACTTGCTATTAAAGAACAACGTGGAGAAAAAATTGTTTCTGGTTTGGTACAAGATTCGGAAGGAAATCAATCGTGCGATCCTTCAATAATTACAAGAGGGGGAGCTATTCTGCCTTTGGGTTCCGACTACGAGCATGGAAGTCATAAAGGTTATTGCATGACTGCTATTGTTGATTTGTTTTCTTCTATTTTTTCAGGTGCTTCCTTCGGGCCTTTTGTTCCTCCACAGGTTCCTTATTTAAAACCTAAAGAAAATGCTCCCGGAAAAGGAATGGGTCACTTTTTTGGTGCCATTAGCTGCGATGCATTTCAACCCGTTGACGAGTTTAAAGGAAATATGGATTTGTGGATTGAAACTTTTAGAGCCTCTATTCCAACAAAAAACTTTGAAAAAGTTCTAATACCGGGAGATCCGGAACGATTGTTTGAGGAAAAAACCAAACGGGAGGGAATAACAATAATTCCCGAAATCGAAAAAAATATTAAAGAAATCGCAGTAAAATATCGAGTTGATTATTAAGCCATTTCATCGTAGTTAACGGCATAATTTATTTCACCGTTTTCGTCATACCAAACCCATGTGCCGGCTCGTTTTCCGGATTTGTAAATACCATAAGCTTTCTTTGTTCCCGATTTGTAGCAATTCATATACTCTCCTTGCTTTACTCCGTTTTGGTAATTTTCAACATACTTAATGTTGCCGTTCTGATAAAGAATTACAACCTTTCCCGAATAAAAATTACTGTCATCTTTTTCAATAACAAGAGATTCTTCCTTGTTTTCTTTTTCTTTGTTTTCAGATTTTTTCTCGTCGGAGCAAGAGAAGAGCACCATGCAGGCCAAGATCATTAATAGAAGTTTTTTCATATACTTCAATCTTTAGTTAGTTTGTTAAGATTCGTCGGAAGCAAATATAAACAATTTGTTAAAAAAATGTGAAAATTTAAAGGGTTTTTTTATCAAACGTAAACTTTTTTGACGAACAGACGTTAAAAGCGATTTATATATCCAAAATGAATTTTGGCAGTTTTAAGCATAAAAGGATTTGTTTGCTGCTTGCCAACTGCATAAGAAATAGAAAAAATTCCCGATTTAGTTTCAAAATCAGTTCCTAATCCTAAACCTATTGGTGTGTCGTTAAATTTGCTGTTTGCTGTATTTTTTTCTAAATATGCAAAATCAGCAAAAATGTAAAAAGCCGAATTTTTTTCAAAAACATATCTGGGTTCAATAGTTAAGCTGGCAAAAGCCGATGCATAAATTGATTCTTCATCAAATCCTCTCAAATTTTTCAAACCGCCCAATCTAAAGAGTTCGTTATCGAATAAAACTTCATTAGACTTTATGCCTATTTTTGGAGAGAACTTAATTGTTGACATTTTTGATAAGGGCAAAAAATATGCAAAATCTAAAATTAACTCAAGACTAGATGAATTCATTTTTATTGCTGAGTAGAGGTTTTGAGGAATTGCAGAGTTTTTTTTGATTTTTTTTGAACCACCGGCAATAGAAAATCTTGCCTTAAAACCTTTTTTAGGGTTGTAGTAATAGTCTAAATTATCGCCTTCAAAACCTAAGCCAAAAAGAGAGCTGTTGTAATCAATAAAATCAGGTAATACTGTAATGTTTTCCATGTTTACTGTTGAAATTATTGATCCGGTTTGTTTTTTTACAAAACCATGCACAAAGTTTTTTCCCTTCAATTTAAATTTTAAACCATAAATTCCCGACACATTCAAATATGAACTGTCTTTTTTATACAAGTCGAAATTTATTTTTATTCCAATAGGAAATTTATTTATAAATGGATAATCAAGTCCCATAAGCAATTTCTGACTACCGTTTTCAGGTTTACTCCAATTAAAGTTTATTTTTTCACCCTGATGAAATGAGTTTAGCAGAAATAAATCGGCTTCTCCAGTAAGCATTAGTTTACCTGTTGTTTCGTTATTTGGCACTAAGCCAAGAATTCCGTAAAATTGATTTGCTTTCTTCTTATTATAGTAGGTGTATAAATCAACCTTATTTTCCTTAAAAATTAATTCGTACGGTTTTGCCTCTTCAAGAAAAAGCAATTCTTCAGATCTCTTTTTCAAATTTATAATAAGCTTTTCGTTATAAATCATTCCGGGGTATAAGTCGGTATAATGCTTTAGAAAGTGAGGGGAAATTTTTAAATCGCCTTTGTTAATAATGCTATCAATCGAGTAAAATTTATTTCTTTCAATTTTTGCAATTCCTGAAATTCCATTATCGGAAGTTTCCAGTTTTACAAAAACAATAGATGCCATTGGATAACCGGAGTTTTCCAGAGCTTTTATTTGCTTTTTAAACAAAGAATTAATTTGTGGAAAGGAAAAAATGGCCTTTCTAATTTTTCTATATTCAATACTGTCATTGGTTTCAGTATCTATAATTAATAGATGTTTCCAAAAATATTTTTTACCAATTTTTAGGAATGCAGAATTTTCTTTCAAATTGAAAGAATCTATGGATGCTTCGGCATAACCTTTGAAATAATAGTTAGTTAATATGTTAACGAGTTTATTTTCAATTGTTGAAGAATCAGAAAAACCAATTAACTGAATTTTTTCTTTTTTAGCGCAATCGTTACATTTTAGTATTATTACTCTTTCTTTCTGAGCAGTTAGAAAAAAAGTGCAAAATAAAAAAATAGAAATAATCGATAATTTCTTAATTGTCATTATTCATAAAACCTTGTTCTTCAATAGCTTTTAATAGTTCTTTTGAAAAATGAATATTGTTTTTGCCTGTATATCTTTTTTGTGTAAAAATCTGAGCTAAATTTTCTGTTTCATTTTCAACTATTAATTTTCTTGAGAGTTCCAGACTTTCTTTTTCAGCATATAATGAATTAATATCATTATCGGAATATTCGGAATATTTTTGGAAATGAACAACAGCTTCAAGTGGAAGACGTTCGGTAAGTTCCGGGTTTTCGTTGGGGTAACCCAAAACAACAGTAGTAACCGGAATAACAAGCTTTGGAAGATTTAAAACATCGATTATTTGTTTGGCTGTATAATTTGTTGTACCCAGATAGCAAATCCCCAAACCCTCATCTTCAGCTGCAATACAGAGATTTTGTGCGGCAATTACTGCGTCTATTGAGGCAGTATAAAGCCAAAGAAAATTATCGTATTGAGGTTCTGCATTTCTTAGTTTGCACCATTTTTCAAAACGATTAAGATCTGCACAAAATGTAATCACTGCAGGAGCTTCAACTACCATTTTCTGATTAAAATGCAAGGGCAAAAGTTTTTCCTTTATTGCTTTTTCGGTTGAAACAACAATGCTATAAGCTTGCATATTTCCAGTGTTTGAAGCTCTTATGGCAGCTTCAAGAATTTTTTTCATTAGGTTTTCAGGAATAGCATCCTGCTTAAAATTTCTAATGCTCCTGTGTGAAAAAATTGATTTGTTCATTTCAAAAAAGTGTTTTTATTAATGTCAAAAGTACTACCATTTTCTTTTGTCTCAAATATTTTTTGCAATAGCTAACGAAGAAATGTAATTTTTATTGACTTGAGGTATTTTTATTTATTTTAGATAAGCTTGTAATGAGTTAATAATTAATGCATTTAACTTTTAACTGTTAATCAACTGTTAATTTTTTTTCATTTTAGAGAAAATAAAGGGAATATATTTTTGACTAATAAGTGTAATAGTTTATATTTGCTTTTTAATAATACTAATCATTTATTACTTAGAACTAATGAAAAGATTTTTTATCGCACTTGCTTTTGTTTGTTTTGTTGCTTTGGCTTTTTCATCATGCAAAGGTCATGAAAAATGTCCGGCTTATGGAGAAGTTGAAAAGGAACAAGTTCAGAACGATAAGGCTTAATTGTTTTTGTCTTTTACGTTTCTTGGATTTACGAATTAATAATTAAGCTTTTTCAATACAAAAAGAAATTAATTTATTAAACTTTATTACTAACTTTGTAATAAAGTTTTTTTATGCAACATTTCCTCAAAATATTAGTTTTTTTCCTTATACCGGTTGGTCTTATGGGGCAGGGAGAACTTAATGAAGATGGATTGGATAATTCTTCAAATGAGAGTACTTTTTCAATCAATTTTAATTCAAACGGATGGGGAGTTGCCTATAGATATGCCAAAAGGCTGGATGGTTTTAATAAGAGGTTTTTCGAATTCGATTACGTTGGCATCAAACATCCAAAGGAGATTAAGAGTTACAACGAAATAAATTCTGCCCAAAAGAGATTTGTTTATGGTAAAATAAATCAGTTCAGCACTTTAAGAATTGGATTTGGTAAGCAGAAGGAGATTTTTAGTAAGACAGATAAAGGTGGAATTGCAATTAGATATTATTATAGTTTTGGAGTAAATGTTGGTTTTTTGAAACCAATTTATTACGAAGTCGCTTATCCATATCCCAACGATTACCGGCTTTATTATTTAGTTGTAGAAAAATATAATTTTTATGAACAGCATTCCGAAGGATTCGTTTACGGTAAGGCCTCATATTTTGAAGGTTTTGGAGAAATGAAAATAAAGCCCGGGGGATTTATAAAATTAGGAAGTTCATTTGATTTTAGCACAGAAAAGAACAAAATACGATCAGTTGAAGCAGGTTTTATTTTAGATGTTTTTGCCGATGTTGTACCAATAATGGCTACCAGGTCTAATTTTCAGCTTTTCCCATCTTTTTTTGTAAGTTACAGATTTGGAAAGACTTACAGTCCAAGGCTAAAAAATATGGAATAATCCTTATTATCTGATTTTGTTACCGTTAGTAAAACCATTTGCGCCGTTGGTAAACATTTCCATTGAATTCAATAAAAACATATTAAATTTGCAAAACTGAAGAATCGGAAAAATGAAAATTAAAACTGTTGAAACAGGCATTAGAAAACCCGACTGGTTAAAGATTAATTTAACGGGTGCAAATGAATATGCCGCTTTGAAAAAAATTTTTAGAGAAAGAAATCTTCATACTATTTGCGAGAGTGGAAATTGTCCTAATATGGGAGAATGTTGGAAAGCCGGTACTGCTACTTTAATGATTCTGGGAGATATTTGCACACGTTCATGCAGGTTTTGTGCAGTTGCAACTGGTAAACCTCAGGCTCCCGATTTAAATGAACCAGAACATATAGCAAAAGCAGTTGCCGATTTAAAACTAAAGCATGTTGTTTTAACTTCAGTTGACCGTGATGATTTGCCGGATGGTGGAGCTGAAATATGGTCTAAGACAATATTGGAAACAAAAAGACAAAATCCAAAAACAACAATTGAAGCATTAATTCCTGATTTTAAAGGAAATAGAAAAGATATTTTTACGGTAATTAATTCTAAACCTGAAATTATTTCTCATAACCTTGAAACAGTTGAGAGATTATCTAAAACGGTAAGAGTTCAGGCTAAATATCATAGAAGCCTTGATGTTTTAAATTATTTGAGAGAAAATAGTGTAATTACCAAAACGGGAATAATGGTGGGACTTGGGGAAACCGATGAGGAAATTATTAAAACCATGAAAGATGCTTTTGTTGCCGGCGCTTTAATATTTACAATAGGACAATATCTTCAGCCAACAAAAAATCATTTGCAGGTTGACAGATATGTGAGTCCGGAACTTTTTAATTTTTATAAATCCGAAGGTCTCAAAATGGGCTATAAATTTGTTGAATCCGGCCCTCTTGTAAGATCTTCATATCATGCTGAAAAACATTTGTGCGATTAAGAAAACGATTTTTTAATAATTAATTAATAATTGCTATATTAGGCAATTCATATTTGAAAAATGTATATTAACATATTTAGAAATTTAACATTATGAGAACCAAACACTTACTCCTTAGTTGTGTTGTGCTTGTCGCTGCAGGATTAATCCTTTTTTCTTTCCAAAAAGAAGAAAAACTGCGTCAATACTACCCAAAACACAAAGTTGAATTTGAAAAAAAGGGTTTTAACGGCGCAATGGAATGGATGAAATTCCAAAAAGCAAATCTAGAAACCGGAAGAGTTGACCTTGCAGACATTAAACGTGCAGAAGAACAAGTTTTAGCACTAAAGCTACGAAAAAATCCAAAAGCACTTGATATTGAATGGATTGAAATGGGGCCCGACAATGTGGGAGGTAGAACAAGAGCTATTTTGGTAGACAAAGACAACCCAAATTTAGTTTTTGCAGGTGGTGTTGCAGGTGGACTATGGAGATCCGAAACTGCAGGTACGTCATGGGTGAAAGTTACAACCGACGGTGTTTTCGAAAATCTAGCAGTTGTTTCTATTTGTCAAACTGCAAATGGCGACATTTATTTTGGTACCGGTGAAGCTGCCTTTGTAGGAACTGCCGATTTGGATTTTACTACTCCGGGAATGTTGGGACAAGGAATTTGGAAATCTACTGATGGTGGTTTGAATTTTTCCAGAATTTCCTCTACTTGGGGAACTCCCGATGCAGAAGAAGCATTCTATGAAGTTAGCCGTCTGGCAGCCGATCCAACAAATGGAACAAAACTTTATGCTGCAACAAGGAAAGGTCTTCGTATGTCAACCGATGGTGGCAATACTTGGACAAATCCACTAAATTTTGCTTACGGTAACAATAGAGCAAAAGATGTAAAAGTTGCCTCCGATGGAACTGTTGCTGTAAATGTTGGTAACAGAATTTATATTTCCCCTACCGGTGCAGAAGGTACTTTTAATAATATTTCACCTTCTTCATCAAGTAGAATGGAAATTGCTATTGCTCCTTCAGACCCAAATTATATTTATGTTCAAACTGTAGCCTCAGATGGTTCTCTGGAAAATGTTTATAAATCAGTAAATAAAGGCGAAACATGGACTGTAATTGGAGCAGGTGGCTTTGGATATTTTAACCCTCTTGGAAATCAGGGAGGCTACGATAATACTATTGCTGTTTTTCCTGATAATAAAGACAAGGTTATTTTAGGAGGTCAATACAGCTTGTGGATTGGAACAATGAGTGGTTCAGATTACGGCTGGGAACCTATTACTATGTGGTATCTTAGTGAACTAAATCCTCAATATGTGCATGCCGACCATCACGCTTTGGTTTTCCATCCTAATTATCGTACAGCCTCAAACCCTGATGGAAATCAAATTCTTTATGTTGGTTCCGATGGTGGTGTTTCTAAGTCTACCGATGGCGCTAGCTCATTTCAGGTTATGAACAAGAAATACAACGTTACGCAGTTTTATTCTGTAGCATGTAGTCCTACCGGTTGGGCAATGGGTGGAACTCAGGATAATGGAACCCAATTAATTAATTTTCAGGGAAATACTTCTCAAAATTCTATCGAAATTAGAGGTGGCGATGGTGGTTTCTGTGAATTCTCTGTTTTAAATCCAAAAGTTCTCTTTGCTACTACTTATTATGGAGCTCTGGGAAGATCAGACGCATTAGGAGCTTATGGAACTGAAAGTTTTTACTCAGGAAAAATTTCAACCAAATACAATATTGGAACATCAGGAGCAGCTTCTTTTGTTACTCCAATCGACTTGTGGGAAAGCTTTAAAGATTTAAACAGCACAGACTCAATTGAGTATGTTAACAGACCTATGTTGTTCTTCCTGGATGATCCGGATATTGACACTTATTATGCTAGTCTTACTGCAGTTTATACCGAGGTAATAAAGGATACCGTAATAGTCGAAGGAACTCCTTATATTAGAATATATGTTGTTTATCATTCCGGTGAAACAATTATTGCGAACTCTGCAATTGGTGATAGAAAAGTTTATTACACAGCAACAGAAACTCTTGATCTAATGGATACAGTGAAAATTCAGGATTACTTCCAAGCTATGCTTGCTGTTGGTATGATTGACAATGTTTGGGTAACACGTCGTCCTATGGATTTTTCAGGTAACTCTAACTGGTATCCTATCAATCCAACATCTGGAGATCCAACTTACGACATTAACATGGTTACAAATCTTGAATGGACTACTGATGGTGACATTTTGTATTTTTCAGACTTTAGCTGGAGCTCCGGTTCAAAAGTTTATAGATGTTCTAACTTCACAGATGCAAGAATTTATAGTTATACAAAATACGATACAACAATTTCTTATTCTTTGAATCATGTTGATATTGTTGATATTGATACTATTTTGCTCGATTCAACTTTCTTAGGTATTCAGATTGATACATTAGGTTATTTGATTGATTCAAGCTCTGTTCCTTGGGATACCGTTTACGATATTGAAATAACATATCTTTACGATTATAACTACGATTACGATACAACTTTCCAAAATGTTTACGATACTATTTATAACGCTATTGGCTCAACTGCTTTATTCAATTCTTTAGATGCTGACGATGAAAATGGAAATTTTGCTCTTGATCTTCAGCTTATTGGCTCATTCCCGGGAAGAGCAGTTACAGGATTAAATGTTGACCCAAATAATAACGAACGGCTGATTGTTACTTTAGGTAATTATGGTAATACAAGTTACGTCTATTATTCTGATAATGCGGCAAGTACAACCAGTTCAACAGGAAACTTTGCTTCGGTACAGGGAGATTTGCCTCAAATGCCTGTTTACGATGGTATTTTTATTTGGGAAAGTGGAGCGTCAACTCTTAATAAAGTTTTAATTGGAACTGAGTATGGAGTTTATTCCTGCGAAAATATTACTGCCGGAACTCCTGTTTGGAATGATGAGAATGCTAATGGAATGTCTAATGTTCCTGTTTTCCAAATTGTTCAGCAAACATGGCCTAATGGATGGTACGATTATGCTCTTGCACAATCCGGTGTTACCAATAGCGGTTATATTTACATAGGTACACACGGTAGAGGAATCTTTAGAACCGAAAAATTTGCCGGCCCAGTTTCTTCTCCTGAACCAATTTTCTCAAATAATAATGTTTCTCAGGAGTCTGTGAAGATTTACCCTAATCCTGTTTCTGATGTTGCAAATGTTAGCTACGAACTTACAAGTAACGGAGATGTTAATCTTAGAGTTTTCGACCTAAACGGTAGATTGCTTAAAGATATGAAGATTACAAATAAAGCTGCAGGAAAACATACTTATTCTTTCGATGCATCGAATCTGGAGGCTGGAACTTACATTATTAAACTTAACAATGGAAACAAAAAAGCTGTTTCACGATTTGTAAAATATTAATTGAT
>JAFGXD010000061.1 GCA_016936815.1 Bacteroidales bacterium | reverse complement strand
TTCAGAAAAAAATATTTCACCTCTTGTTTTATAATAATCTGATTGCCCAGGTCTTGCTTTTATTGCATCGTCTAAATCTTTTATTGCATTGTAAGTATTCTGAAGAGAATAGAAAACTTTTGCTCTTAAAAACTGAGCGTAATGGTCTTTTTTGTTGGCAAGGTATTCATCTAAAATTACTAGAGCAGATTCAAAACTCTTATTGTTAATAAGACCTTCTGCCTCAGTTAATAAGGTTTCTTTTTCTGAATACCATGGTTTTTCCCAAAGACTTCTCCATTGTTTAGTATTTTCAATATTCGAAAAATCCTTATTCAGTGTTATCGTTGGTCTAGTTAGTTTAAATTGAGAATTTAAGTGTTCTTCAAGCATTATTACTGCGCTATCGGGCATATTTAAAAGCGAAAATGTTCTTGCTAAATCAAAACTTGCAATTGATGAATTTGCTTTGTTGGCCGAATAGAAATGGTATTTAGCTTTTTCAAAATCTTTTTCTTTCAAATATTTTTTTCCTAAACACAAATGGGCAAGATCAGAGTTTTTTCCGGTAGAAATACAGTTTTGTAAAATTTCAATTCCTTCAAGAGTGTTGCCTTTTTCAAGATTTATTGCACCTTTAATGTATTCTTGGTTTTTATTTTGGGAAAAGCCAGTTTGCAAGCCAATGGTAAAAACCATTACAGCGAATATTAATATACTAATTGCATTCTTCATTTGCTTATTCGTTTGATGGTTTATCTTCTGCAAAAACATGTATGAACCCTGTCAAATTTCGGGGCTCTATTCCGGTTAGTCTATATTCATAAACATCACAAATATAAAAATATACTCCAGTTGTACACATTTTTCCGTTCTCCATGTACCTTCCATCCCAATTAATATCGGGATTATCTGTTTCATAAACCAAAATGCCCCATCGGTTAAATATCTTCATATCCACTTTTTCTACGAAACGATAAGGCCCCGGTTGATACAAATCATTTATTCCGTCTCCGTTAGGTGTAAAAACATTTGGTAAAACATAGTAAGTACATTCATCGGTACAAACCCAATTAGAAAACAAACTTTCGTTATTAAATGAATCTATTGCTGTAACAACATAACAACCTGCCATTGATAATTCCGGGTAGTGAAAAAATACGGTGTCGTTTGCATTATTTGTGCTTGCCAGATATTCGAAACTACCATTTAGAAGCGATTTATAGTAAATTTTATAGCCAATTACATCGTCGGAACAAAAATTATTAGGATTTGACCAAACTAATTCATTTCTTAAACTATCGCAAATAGAATTTACTTGTAATACAGGTGGGCATGAAGGTACAGTATCTTTTGGAGTTCCACAAGATTCTTGCGAATGGTTTATAATTGGATGAATTATGCCATCAATCGCATAGCCTCCAATGCTTTTTACTTTGTAACAATATTCATTTCCATTAATTAAACCAGAATCGGTATAAAACAGGGTAGGAGTTATGCCAATTGAATCGAAAGAAAAACTTAAGCTATTCTGTTTATAAATTACATAATTATCGTTAATCCAGGGTACATTCTTGTTTATGTTTATTGTAAGATTATTATCGTCGGGTGAAAATGTAATAAATACAGAAGAAGCAATATGTGGTGCTCCAATTAGGAAAGTAGAGTCGGGATTAATATTCCAAAATTCAACTTTGTAAGAATATGGCTTGTTTTCAGTATTTAGCATACTATCAATAAATGAAGTATCGCTGTCCCAATTGTAGAGAGTATCAACAAATTGCAAATCTTCTCCCCAAAAACCTTCAGAACGGAACAATACATAGCAATATGGACCTGTGGCAAGCGAGTCGAATTCAATAGGTTTTGCCCATTGAACAAATATTTTTCCCAAATTGGAAGAAGTCTCCAGAACATCAACATGAGTAATTGTAGGAATTCCTCTGATAAGCTTAGTACAAACTTCCTCAGAAGCATAACTTTCGGCACCATCGGGGTAGAAAGCCGTAACCATATAGCAATAATCGTATCCCTGAGGTAGTCCTAGTCCTTTGTTATTATCTAAATAATCTGTATTTGAAAGACTATCAACTTTGTCAATAAATTCGTATCCGGTATAAGAAGGCACTCCGGTTTCGCAACTATCGGGGACAAAACCAAAGAAGGAAGTCTTTCTGTAAATATAGTATCCAACTGCTTTGCTGCAGGAGCTTTGGTTCCATGATAATGATATTGAAGTGCTTGAAGGCTCCAAAACAAGGTTTTCGGGTGCCGGA
This sequence comes from Bacteroidales bacterium, assembly GCA_016936815.1. Classification (GTDB taxonomy): domain Bacteria; phylum Bacteroidota; class Bacteroidia; order Bacteroidales; family GWF2-38-335; genus GWF2-38-335. The sequence continues at coordinate 1,290 of JAFGXD010000061.1, read as the reverse complement.
CCAACAACTGTAATATTAACATTTTTCTGATCAACCAGACTAATAAGGCTTGATGAAGGGCATGTTGGACAAGTGCCATCGTCTTTTACCTTAAAAACAACCTGATAAGGATTTTTTCGCACATGATTACAGACAGTTTGCCATCTGAAATTGTCGGTAACAGTACCGGTACCCGAAATTGTATCGAAAACAGCAGGGCTATTATCGAGCAAAAAAGGACCTCCATAAGCAGAAAGAGTTACAACCCCTCCATCGGGATCGCTTGCTGTTACAGGAAATTCAATTAATGTGCCGGCTTCCACACAAAAATCTAATAAAGGACCAATAAATGGAACTTTATTATCGGTTTCCTTAACCTCAATCTGCATATCTCTCACAATCTGACCAATTTTTACTCCTTTCCGCCATTCTTCAATAAGCATAGCAATATTAAAAACACCGGGTTCAACAGGAGTGTTCCATATTAAATCTCCGTTATAGGGATTAACATGCAGACTATTAGAAGCTTCCGGATACTGATAGCCTGAAACCGCATTGCCATAATCGCCCAAACAAGGAGTTAGTTTATAAGAAAGGCTATCTCCATCGGGATCGTATGCTGCAGGATTGTGAATAAAGACTTTTCCCACAGCAGCCCAGTCAACAGGAGGGTTTGTAAGCACAGGTGTACTATTCGGTCCAAGTCCCGAACTAATCATCATTGTTGTTTTTAGAGTGAAAATTACATTTACTGAATTTGGTATATTTTCAACACCTGCATTTCTATTGGGGTCAGACATTATTATTTCGTAAATACCGGGCTCAGGAAAAGTATGTTCTCCAATGTAAACATTTCTATCGTAATCGTCTTCCATTTCTTGTCTAAGAATTCTCTCAACATACGAAACGGTACCGTCGCCCCACATTACTTCCAGTTGGTCGCGCTGAGCATTTGCCAATGAAGGTGTGTATGTATAAGTAAGAACAGTAAATCTGTATCGCAAACCCTCAATATGCTCGTAAGTTATCTCACCGGCGCGGTTATGGGTGGCCTGAATATTCAGAAAAAAGCCAAGAAACAATATTAAAAATACAAATCTCATTAATTAATTTAGTTCAATTTCTACAGAATTGTCAGAATATGTCAGTTTATGTGCTTCCATCTTATCTTTATAAGAAAAAATCAATAAGTTTTTCTGATCATTATAAATGTCATGAATAACAGAATTTCTAACTTTTATTTTATTCAAATCTCCAATATATTTTAATTCATAATCTAACCAAACTGCCTCATGATTAAAACGTTTGCCA
>JAFGXD010000060.1 GCA_016936815.1 Bacteroidales bacterium | reverse complement strand
TTTTATTTACTTATTATTTTTAGTAAAGCTATGAGACCAAATCCAAAAAAAAACTTATTGCTAATAAATGCAATACATGAAGGTTCCAAAAAACTAATGGAAGTGGAAAAACTAATAGAAAAAGGAGCGGATGTAAATTGTATAGAATTTGGATTATCCCCACTTACCCTGGCAATAGAATTGGGTGAATACAACATATGCAGATATCTAATTTCTAAGGGAGCGTATGTAAACATGCCGGATGGAGAAGGTATTTTACCTATTGAAGCCGCAAAAACAGCCAAAAGCAAAAGAATTTTAAGATATCTGGAAAAGGCAAATTAATTAAGCCTCATATAATTTCAGAAATTCAAACCCATTGCCGGTCCAATTCATGAATTTCATAAAATCGGCAAACTGAAGGGTTAAAGTTGCAGTATTTATGTTTGGATGAAAACTTATTCTTTCAGCCTGAAGTAAAGTTTCATCAAAAAACACATAAACATGTTTTTCGCTATCGTTTATTAAACCGAAAGGCGTTACCGAACCGGGAGTTAGACCAAGGTATTTAAAAAGACGCTGTTCTGAGGCAAAGCTAAGTTTTCCTTGCTTAAGGCGTTTTTCCAAATCGTGAATATCCAGCTCCTGTCGGTGATCCAAAATAACCAAATAGTGACGGTTTCCTTTGTGGTTTCTAAAGAAAATATTTTTGCAATGAACTGCCTTAATATCAGTCCAATACTTTTTTGCTATTTCAATTGTTGGAGCTTCCGGATGTTCATCATAACGATATTCAATGCCAAGTTTTTCTAAAATTTCATAAAGTCTTTTATCTCCGTTCATCTTTATTTTTTTCTTCAAACCTACTTTCTTTTGTGGTTTTTTGCAAATTTTTGTTTACATCCTTTTTTCTTTATATCTTGTAGAGTTTTATGAACAGGAAAAACTTCTTCATACGGATTTTGTTGTTTCCCCTAAGTTTGTTGTACGGAATAGGGGTTTCGGTGAGATATGCACTTTTCTCGGCAAATATTTTATCTACAAAAGAATTCGATATTCCTGTTATTTCTGTTGGAAATATTACTGTTGGCGGCACAGGAAAAACCCCACATATAGAATATCTTGTTTCCATTCTTAAGCAAGAATTTGGTGTGGCAACTTTAAGCAGAGGTTATAAAAGAAAGACAAAAGGCTTTAAAATTGCAGAAAAAAATTCATCTGTTTATGATATTGGTGACGAACCCAAACAAATAAAACAGAAATTTCCCGATATTTCAGTATCCGTTTGTGCAAAAAGAGTTAAAGGAATTAACAACCTTCTGGAAAAAGATAAAGAAAACAATCTTCAGGTAATTCTTCTCGATGATGCCTTTCAGCACCGATATGTAAAACCCGGTTTATCTATTTTGCTAATAGATTATAACCGCCCCATTACAAAAGATTCTCTACTGCCCTTGGGTAATTTACGAGAAAGTCCACATCAGATGAGAAGGGCAAATATTATAATTGTTACAAAAACCCCTTCTACTCTTAAACCGATTGAAAGAAGAATAATGGAAAAAGAGTTGAATATTTTTCCGTATCAAACAATGTATTTTACAAGCCTTAAATATGGTAATCCGGTTTCAGTTTTTAAACCCAAAAACAAATTTCTTTTATTAGACGAAAGCTTTTCAGTATTACTATTTACAGGCATTTCAACACCAAAACCTCTAGTTGAATATCTTGAAGCACAATGCAGCAATCTCGTTCACATTAGGTTTTCCGATCACCATAATTTCACTAAAAAAGATCTTCTTAAAATAAAAAGTAGTTTTGATGCAATTGCTGATGAAAACAAGATAATTATTACCACAGAAAAAGATGCAATGAGACTTCAAGACTTAAAATTTAAAGAAATTATTGAAAATTTACCCGTATTTTTTATTCCCCTTGAAATAGATTTTATACTTAAAGATAAAGAACAATTTAACAAACAAATTCTCAATTATGTTAGAACAAATAAAAGAAACAGCAAGTTACATACTTGAAAAAACAGGCAAAAAACCTTCGGTTGGAATTATTCTCGGAACCGGCTTAGGTGGTCTTGTAAATGAAATTGAAGTATCTCATATTTTGCCTTACGAGGAAATTCCAAATTTTCCTGTTTCAACAGTTGAAGGTCATCAGGGAAAACTGATTTTTGGAACATTAGGAGGCAAAGAGGTTGTTGCAATGCAGGGCAGATTTCATTTCTATGAAGGATACGATATGTGGAAAGTTATTTTTCCGGTAAGGGTAATGAAATATTTAGGAATTTCTAATCTTTTTGTTTCTAATGCAAGCGGCGGAGTAAATCCGGATTATGAAATTGGGGATTTAATGATTCTTAACGACCATATTAACCTTATTCCAAATCCTCTTATTGGAAAACACAATCCTGAGTTTGGCGCACGTTTTCCCGATATGAGCGAAACATACGATAAAGGTCTTATGCAAAAAGCTGTTGCCATTGCAAAAGAAAACGGAATAAAAATACAGTTGGGCGTTTATTGTGCTGTTACAGGACCAACCCTTGAAACACCTGCTGAATATAAATATTTTAGAATTATTGGAGCCGATACAGTGGGCATGTCGACAGTTCCTGAAATTATTGCCGCTCACCAAATGGGAATTCCTTGCTTTGCAATTTCTATTATTACTGATCTGGGAGTTCCCGGAAAAATTGTAAAAGTAACTCATGCAGATGTTCAATCGGTTGCCGAAAAAGCAGAACCAAAAATGACTTTAATAATGAAAAAACTTATTTCTATGACATAGACTCTTAAATATTTCTTAATCTGTTGGTTAAGAAAAATCATAAAACCTAAAAACTATGAAAAAACTATTTGCTATTTTAACAATGCTGCTGTTTATGGTATGCTCATGCGGCCCAACTGCTAAGGAGGCAGCCGAATACAATAATGCTATTGTTACTCAACAAAAAATTGTTCTCGAAAAAGTCTCCGAATTAGACAATGCCATTGGAAATTTCGACAACAACAAAATGGACAAGGCTTTAAAAGATTTAGAAGAATCATTAGGAAAGGCTTTGGCGGAAATTAAATCTCTTGAGGATGTGGACGGTTGCGAAGGCTTCAAAAAGGCCAGTATTTCTTATTTTGAAACATTTAACAACCTAATTTCCGAGCATTATCCGGCATTAATGACTATTTTCAGACTTCCGCCGGAAAACTATACAAGCACTGAGGAGCAAATGGCAGACAGCATTCAAAACATTATTAATGAGAAACATAAGCAATCTCAGGATGAGTTTATTAAAGCTCAGTCGGAATTTGCCAAAAAACACAATATTGAACTTGAATAAAAAAAATTCTGCATATTTATTCTGTTGTTTCCTGTTTTTCTTTAGCTGCACAAACAAAACAGAGCATGAAACAAAAGAAATTAATGCCAACGAACAAACTATTGAAAAAGCCAAACAAGCCGCTGAATATAATAATTTGATTGTTGCTGAATTCGAGAATTTTCAATCTGAGTATATTGAATTTACGTCTACTATTGAAAGTTTTGATAAAAACAAAATTGATTCTCTCTCCAATGTAATAATTTTATCTATAGATAGTTCTCTAATTTTTTTTAATAAAATATTACCTTTCGAAGGAGATAGCGCATTTGCAATTGCAGGAAGAAAGTTTTTTGAAACAATTAGTCTTTCTTTTCCATATGATCTAAGAGAATTAACTTTGTTGAAAGAAAAATTCACATCTTTCGAAGAATTTGTTGAAAACGACGATGTTGTTAG
>JAFGXD010000059.1 GCA_016936815.1 Bacteroidales bacterium | reverse complement strand
GATAGATAATTAAATAAAAAGGGGCTAATTTTAGCCCCTTTTTTTATGCTGTAATTATTCCTGTATAGTCCTTCTGATTATCTCGTTTTGTAAACTTTCCCCTAAATCGTTGAAATAGTCGCTATATCCTGCTACTCTTACAATTAAATCTCTGTAATTTTCCGGATTTTTTTGAGCCGCCCTAAGAGTTTCGGCATCAACAACATTAAACTGAATATGATGACCGTTCATTGCAAAATACGCCCTAATAAGATGGTTAAGCTTTGTAATACTCTCATTATCTTTAAAGAATGTAGGAGCAAATTTCTGATTTAAAAGAGTTCCTCCGGTTTTAATGTGGTTAATTTTGGCAGCCGATTTTAACACAGCCGTCGGCCCCTTTTTGTCGGCTCCCTGCACCGGGCTTATTCCTTCCGATAAAGGCTCTCCGGATTTTCTTCCATCGGGCATGGCATTAATAACTGAACCAAAATATACATGGGAAGTTGTGGGCAACATGTTTATTCTAAAAACTCCTCCTCTAAAGGTAGGTTTTCCTGTTATTGCATCGTGAAAAATATTAAAAACCTTAGTTGCATATAAATCAGCATAATTATCGTCGTTTCCGTATTTTGGTGTTTCGAATATTAATTTATAACGAAGCTCTTCATAACCTTTAAAATCATTGCTTATGGCATTAAGCAATTCCTGCATACCAAAGTTTTTCTTATCGAAAACATTATATTCTATGGAGCTGAAACAATCGGTAATGCTTCCCAGTCCAACTCCTTGAACATAGCTGGTATTATATCTCGCACCACCTGCATTATAGTCAATTCCCTTTTCTATGCAATCTTCAATAATTAAACTAAGGAAAGGAACCGGCATTTCCCTGGCGAAAAGCTCTTCAATAATCAAATTGCCTCGTAATTTTATTTCAGCAAAATAATTTAACTGCTTTTCGAAAACCCCAAGCAGTTCATTTGTAGATTGAAAAAGAGCAGGATTACCTGTCTCAATTCCTACAAGCTTTCCGGAGCGAGGGTCTTTTCCGTTGTTAAGAGTAATTTCCAGAATTTTTGTAAGATTAAAATAGCCGGTTAAAAAGTAGGCTTCTGTACCAAAAGCTCCTGTTTCCACACAGCCACTTGCTCCTCCATTTCTGGCATCCTCAATGCTTTTACCTTGAAGCAGAAGTTGTTGCACAATTGCATCAGTATTAAAAAACGATGGTTGCCCAAATCCTGTCTTTGTTATTTTTATGGCTCTTTGCACAAATTCATCGGGGTTCTGACGGCTAATTTGCACCATTGAACTAGGCTGCAAAAGCCTCATTTCCTCAATAACATCGAGAATAAGAAAAGAGAGTTCGTTTACTGCATTGCTGCCGTCTTGTTTAAGTCCACCCAGATTAATAAGAGCAAAATCGGTGTAAGTATTACTTTCCAAAGCAGTTATTCCAATTTTTGGAGGAGCCGGGTGGTTGTTAAATTTTATCCAGAAAGCCATTAACAATTCTTTTGCTCTTTCTTTTGAAAGGGTTCCGGCCTCTGTTTCTTTTTTGTAGAAAGGAAAAAGATGTTGATCTAAACGCCCCGGATTAAAAGAATCCCAAGGGTTTAGTTCGGTAATTACTCCAACATGAATAAACCAATAATGTTGAAGCATTTCGTGAAATGTTTCCGGAGCATGTGCAGGGACTTTCTTACAAATTTCCGCCATTTCCATTAGCTCATTTCTTCTAATAGAATTGTTTTCCTGGATAGCAAGTTTCTCAATTTCAGTGGCATAACGATTTGCAAACATTATTATTGAATCCGCTGCTATATCCATTGCAACAAGCTCTTCAATAGGTTGGGTTTTGTTTTGTTTCTTAAATTTGAAAATAGAGTCTTCAATTTCCTTTTTCAAATCTAACATACCTTTCGCAAATATTTTTTTTCCGGCAACGGTATGACCGGGACTTCTCTGTTCCTGAAATTCTGTAAAAACACCGGCTTGGTAAGCAGAAATCCATTGTTCAGGTAATTTTGCAAAAATTTTGTCTCGCATCGATTTTCCTTCCCAGTATGGAATTATTTCATATTTATAAGTATTAACAACACTTTCCGAAACCCGGAATCCCACTTTTTTTCTGTTGTTTAGAATTTCTAAATCTTCTAAAGAATGCAGACTAACTTCGGGGTAGGTTGGTGTTTCCTTGGGTGCAGGCCCTCTTTCTCCCACAATTAGCTCGCCGGGGTTAATGCAAATTGTCTTATTTTCAAGAATATATTTAAAAGACATAGCCCTTTTTATAGCGACCGGCAATTTTTCCGAATCGTGGTCTTTATAAAACTCGGTAATAAGTTTTGCTCTTTCTTCTGAAATTTTGTTTGCAGCATTCAAACTTGCATTTCTCAGTATATTAATTCTTTCGTTCATTTGATTAGTTTTTAATTTAACCTCCGATTTTTACCTCAAAGCCATTTTTTTCGAAAATGTTAGAGATGTTTTTCAATTCATTTTCATCTAAATTATTAACATTCAGCATTCTGTATTCTTTATTAAACCTTTTATATTTGCTTTGAGCATATTCATGAAAAGGCAATAAATTTATCTTTATAATATTTTTTAGTGAGCCCAAAAAGCCTAAAATGTCTGCAATATTTTCTTCAGTACATGTTATTTCGGGAATAAGGGGAATTCTAATAATAGTCTGTATATTATTATTATCCAACCAAATGAGGTTGTCAAGAATATGTTTTGCCGAAACTCCGGTGAATTTTTTATGATTTTGCTCGTTAATTATTTTCAAATCGAAAAGAAAACAATCTATTTCATTTGCAACTTTTATAAAAGCCTCTTGTGTAGAAAAGCCCGATGTATCTAGACAAGTGTGAATATTTTTCTTTCTGCATTTCTTGGCTATTTCTATAAGAAAATTGCTTTGCATTAGAGGTTCGCCACCCGAAAAGCTAACTCCCCCACCTGATTCGTCGAAAAACACCTTATCTCCTAAAATTATTTCGAGAAGTTTATCTACTGAAATATCATATCCTATTGTTTCATGAAATTCATACAAGATGCCATCGAGATAATTTTTTCTTGTATAAGTCTCAAGATTAATGCTTTTGCTTTCGGGGTTGTGACACCAAATACAATTTAACGGACATCCTTTAAAGAAAACCGTTTGCCTTATACCGGGGCCATCGTGAACTGCAAAATGCTTAATGTCGAAAATGGTTGCAATCATTTATGTTTCTTTTAGTGACCTTGTAACGAAGTTACCCATTTGAAGGTTAGTTGTTGCGGCCTCATAAATTATTGATTATTAAATAGTTACAGATCATTTGAAAAGTTTTGTCATGTACTGAATAAAAAAAATACTAAAAATAAAAAAAGTGGAATTGTTTTTTTTAGGGGAGAGTGAATCAAAAAATCCAGCACTCGAAGAGTCCTTTGCCGAAATTGTGATATAAGTTGTTTCTGTACATATAATTAATGTATGTGCAAAGATAGTTATATAATTGTCTGAACCATGATTTTTTGGATTAAAAGATTAACATGATTTGACCCTCGTAATCAAAAATTCTGCAAAGCAACTAATCCTTCTAATTAAGGTCCAGATATTTAAAATCCTGCAAATCTACCAATATCACATTTTCAAAAGGATTCCAGCTAAAGGACAAATGTTGACGGTTTCAGCCTAAAACAAAAAACAAAAATAATTTATGGAATTTTTTTGCAAAATGTATCATGTATGTGAAAACAAATTATAAACTAAAAATTTAAAGAAATGAAAACAATAATTATTTTAATAGCAACAGCAATGTTAAGCCTAACAGCTTTTGCTCAAACCGGCAAGATTAGCGGAACAATAACCGATTCGAATACCGGAAAAGCAATTGAT
>JAFGXD010000058.1 GCA_016936815.1 Bacteroidales bacterium | reverse complement strand
TTGAATTGACTAAAGAAGAACTCGGATTTGTAACAACCTGATTTTGTGATGATAAAAAAAACGTTAGTCAGAATGCTGAACATCCTGCTTTTGCATATTATCCGGTTACCGGGGTTAGTTGGAATCAGGTACAAGATTACCTTTCTTGGAAAACTGATAGAGTAAATGAGTATATTTTAATTGAAAATAAAATGCTTTATGCAGATCCAAACCAGATAAATGAAGAAAATTTTACTTTGGAATCTTTCTTGGCAAATCAGTATGAAGGTGCCATAAGAGGCCTAATTGAAGATAAAAGTGATGTTTATGGAATGAGAAAAATTAATTGGAACGATCATGTGCTTCTTCCCGGATATCGACTACCAACCGAGGCTGAATGGGAATACGCAAACCAGAGTCAATTTATTAAACCCTTTACCGGAGAAAAGAATAGTTCTTATGGATTTCATCCTTTTGGTAAAGAATATTTTCTTTTAAGATTGGCAAGTGTTGATTATGGAGGAAATGAGTATGATTATATTAACAAAATTCCTGATTATTCCTTTTATTACGACCCCGAATTAGATAGCGAGAAAAGAATTTCATCTGTAAGGTCTTTTAACAGCAAAGTATTTGGTGTATGCAATATGGAAGGTAATGTTAAAGAATACCTTGCAGATTATTACTCAGAAAATAAAAACAACATTTCTAATTGGGTAGATGTTTATAATGTTTCAGGCTTTCCTATTGATTTTGTTCTGAAGGATAGCACCGGAAATACAATGATTAAAGATGAAAAAGGGAAAATGCATTACAGATTATTGGGAGAAAATGAAGATGGTGCAGCTTTATTGTTTGGAAAGGAATATTTGCAAAAAAACGAAAATATTGTTGTTAAGGGTGGAGACTGGAAAACCTCAGGAAATATTAGAATGTCTTTTCATCCCGACTCTTCATCATCTAATATTGGATTCAGATGCGTAATGTCTTCTAATAAAGCCTTACGATAATTACTTTTTTTTAGCAGTCAAAATCTTTGTACCTTTGCAGCTACAAACTAAAGCCAAATGAAAAAGGAAAAAGTGCTTGTTGCAATGAGTGGTGGAATTGATAGTTCTGTTGCTGCTATTTTGCTTTTAGAACAAGGATATGAACTTGAGGGTGTGACTTTTAGAACATGGGACTATATTTCCTCAGGTTGCCTCGAAAAACAAACCGGATGTTGCAGCGTAGATTCTATTATGGAGGCTAAGCATTTGGCAGAAAAACTAGGCTTTCCTCATCATATTCTAGATATTCGCAATACTTTTGAAAAAGAGGTTATCCAAAATTTTGTAGACGAATACCTTTCCGGTAGAACTCCTAATCCCTGTGTAGTTTGTAACTCTCATATAAAATGGGGAAAAATTCTTGAAAAGGCCGATGAGCTTAATTGTAAGTATATTGCAACAGGTCATTATGCCAGAATTAGACAAGAAAACTCCAGATTTGTGCTTTCAAAAGGAGTGGATAGTATTAAAGATCAATCCTATTTTTTGTGGAATCTTACTCAGGAGAACTTAAGTCGTACTCTTTTCCCTTTAGGCGAATACAATAAAGATGAAATAAGAAAAATTGCTGCCGAAAGAGGTTTTGTAAAATTGTCTGAAAAACGTGAAAGTCAGGAAATCTGCTTTATTCCCGATAACGATTACAGAAAGTTTCTTTTGGAACGATTACCCGATTTAAAAGAAAAATATAAGGGCGGAAAATATCTGTCAACGGATGGAAAACAAATTGGCACTCACGAGGGATTCCCTTTCTATACAATTGGTCAGAGAAAAGGTTTGGGAATTGCACTGGGATTCCCTGCTTTTGTTACAAAAATTGATGCAGAGAATAATCAAATAACCATTGGAACCCGCGAAGACCTTGATGATACCGAAATGAAAGTTAGAGATATTAATCTTATTAAATACGATAGTCTGCCTTCGAAACAAAATGTGTTGGTTAAGATTAGATATAGAAACGAGGGCAGTTTGGCCGAAATTACTTCTAAAGACAATTATGCGGAAATTAGGTTTATTAACCCTGTTTCAGCAATAACTCCCGGACAATCAGCCGTGTTTTACGAAAACGATGATGTAATTGGAGGAGGAATAATTGTGTAAATTCCTCCATCATTTTGCTACATTACTTTTGTTTTCTTAAGAGCCCAAATGCTAAGCTTAACACTAATGTAAATTAACACTGGCCAAGTTAGCAACCATATAATAGATTCAGTATACATTTTTTCTAAATTTTTAATTAGTATTTTAATTCTCCCTCATCAAGTTCTTGCTTGTCGATTTTCTTCTTGGTTAATGCCTTCCAAACCACCCAAATATATGCAATTACAAAAGGAATAAAGAGACTAACATACGACATTGCTGTTAGGGTGTAATGACTTGAAGATGAGTTTTCAATGGTTAAACTGCTTTGCAAATCAAAACTACTTGGGTAGAAAGAAGTGTTGTTAAATCCGGCAATTAGAAAAAGAGAAAAAACCACCAAAATAACACCAGGACTAACTATCCAGAATGCTTTGGTTTTTCCTTTATATGCAGCTACAAAAATTCCAAATAACACCATTAAAACTCCAATAAGGAAGAATGCCAATACTAAAGGCATCTCCAAGAAATTATTTAAGTATTTTCCTGCTTCTAAAGAAACTAATTTTGTGTCCGGATTAACGGCATAACCTTCTGAACTTAAAAGTAATCCAACAAAAAGCAGAAAGAAAATCACAAATGGAACAGCGTTAATTTTTATTTGCTTTACCGAATTTTTAATTACGGTTTCTTCATTAATTGTAAGAAGAAAAAACAAACTTCCGGTAACTCTTGTAAGAAAAAATACTGCTAAACCAAATGAAAGGTTCTGAATGTTTAAAGCGGCTTCAAGTCCGTATCCTGGTTCTTCCCATCTCGATTGGTTAAAATCATTTACTGAAAAAGCAGACCCGGTAAAAAAAGTTGAAATTGCAGCACCAATAAGAACTGTAGCTAACAGTCCGTTTATAAACAAAAATGTTTCGAAAGTCTTTGCTCCAAACACATTACTTTGTTTTTTTCTGTATTCGTAAGAAACTGCCTGTATTATAAAGCCGAAAAGAATAAGCATCCAAACCCAGTAAGCACCACCAAAAGATGTGGAATAGAAAAGAGGGAAAGAAGCAAAAAATGCTCCTCCAAAAGTAACCAAAGTGGTAAATGTCAACTCCCATTTTTTTCCTAGTGAATTAACCATCATTGTTCTTTGATCTTCTGTCTTACCTATTTGGTATAGAAGAGTTTGACCTCCTTGAACAAACATAAGAAAAGCCAAAATTGCACCTAGTAGAGAAATTATTACCCACCAGTATTGTTGTAAAGCTAAATGCGATAAAGTTTCAAACATAACTATTGTCCTCCTTCTTTTGGTCCTATTTTAATTTGTCTAAGCATAATACTTACTTCTGCAATCAGCAGAACAGTAAACAAAGCGGCAAAAAGCCAAAATGTAATTTGCACAGAAGATGTGCTTATGTGAGATGTGGCCATTTTTACCGGTAAAATATCCTGTATTGCCCATGGTTGACGGCCGACTTCAGCAACTATCCAACCAAGCATTGATGCAAGATATCCTAGAAATATTGTGGGAACGGCCAATCGAAGAATTAATTTTTGTTTTTCAATTTTGTTTTTCAAATTTAACCAAATTATTAGCATCAAAAAACCTATAAAAAAGAATCCCAAACCAACCATAATGTGAAAGCTGTAGAATGTAAGGTTTATAGGTGGTACCGCCTCTTCCGGTGTTTCAAAAAATCCATATCCAAAATATGAATAGTTTTCTTCAAGTGTTTTTCTATAATCTTCTGCAGCTACTAAATCGCCGTTCTTTTTTGCCTCCTTATAATCGTAAAGAGCTTTAATGGCAATTTTTCCTTTGGCCATTTTCGATTCAGTAGATTCTATTCCATACTCCTCATTGCCATATAGAAGGTCGTTTATTCCTGGAACAAATGCATTTGCATCTCTGGCAGTAAGTAGCGATAACATTTTAGGTATTTTTATTGCAAATAAATAATCATCATTTTCCTTTTGTTTTTCTTTATCCGGTGTAATTTGTTTACCGCCGTTCATTATTCCGAATACCACCAAATCGGTACCTTCTTCACCCTCGTAAAGTCCTTCCATTGCAGCGAGTTTCATTGGCTGAACCTTACCTACCTGATATGCCGAACCATCTCCTGTAAGTGCAATAAAAATTGAAGAAATAAGTCCGAAAATGGCTGCAATTATCATACTTCTTTTGGCAAACAAAATATGTCTGCCTTTAAGAATATACCAGGCTGAGATTCCTACAACAAAAAGACTTCCAACAACATATCCGGAGGATATTGTGTGCAAAAACTTATTTATGGCTACCGGAGAAAATAGCACATCCCAAAAGTTTTCCATTTCAGACCTAGCTGTATCTGGATTAAATCTCATGCCAACAGGTGATTGCATCCATCCGTTGGCAACTAAAATCCATAAGGCTGAAAGATTAGAGCCAATGGCTACAAGCCATGTTGAAACAAGGTGGAATTTCTTGCTTACTTTGTTCCAACCAAAAAACATTACGGCAATAAAGGTCGACTCAAGAAAAAAGGCCATAATTCCCTCAACAGCAAGTGGAGCTCCAAAAATATCACCTACTAGCCAAGAATAATTAGACCAGTTTGTGCCAAATTCAAATTCCAAAATAATGCCCGTGGCAACTCCAATTGCAAAGTTAATTCCAAATAAAGTCATCCAGAATTTTGTTAGTCTTTTCCACTCTTCGTTACCGGTTCTAACATAAATTGTTTCCATTATGGCGACAATAAAAGCCAGCCCCAAAGTTAGTGGAACAAAAATCCAATGGTACATAGCCGTTAAAGCAAATTGCGCTCTCGACCAGTCAACTAATGAGATGTCTGCTTCAGTCATTTTTTTCTGATTGTTTTGTTAATATATTTAATATGTAATTACTTTTTTCTTCAGAGGTATCGAATTTGCTTCCCAAAAAATTTGGAAAAAAGAAAATTTTGAGAATAACAAACATTATAAATAGCTTAATGAAAATTAATATCCAAAGCTTTTTCCCTAAAGTACTTAGGTTTCTGAAGCCTTCGGTATATAGACTAAAAAAAATCTTAATATTTTTTTTCATAAGACTTGAAAGATATAACTTTTTTTTTATTTAAGCAAAATTACTATTTAAGTAGTGAAATACCAAAATATATTTTGTATTTTTTTCTCTCATATCTAAGTATTAATTACTACATGGTTTCCCGCATATAAAATACGAAATGGTTTGTATTTCATAATGATAATTTCTATTGTATTATTGAAAAAGTAAAATTGTAAAGATGAAAAACTCAGCTAAGTTATTGCCAAAAAAAAATAGATCTGTCGAAAAGCCTGTGGATATTAAGCTTGAAAAAAAAAGAAAACTGGTTTCATGCAAAAAAATAATTCGTTTTCAGGCCGACAGAAACTATACAATGATTTATCTTTTGAATGGAAAATCATTTATGAGTTCAAGAAATTTAAAATTTTATGAAATAATTCTTTCAGGAACAGGCTTCTTAAGAGTTCATCAATCGCATTTAATCAATCCTGAGCATATTAAATCTTATAAAAAGGGAAAGTATGTTGATGTATTGTGTCTTATAGACAAAAGTGAAATACCTGTTGCTTTCAGAAGAAGAACACCGGTTAAAAAATCTTTGCTTTTTTGACGTTTGATAAATTTTCATCTCACAATACAAAAATCGGCAACCGAAATTTTTTTGTATTCGTCATTATAAGTAATATATAATAGGTAAATTTTATCTATTCAAAAAACACAAACTATGAAAGCATTTACAATTATTATCAGCTTATTACTTGTTTTGACAATAACTTACGGGCAGCAATTGCCGGGAAACAATGTTAATTCCCCTATTGTTGTTGAGTCTGTTCCATTTACTTTTCAAGGAAGCAATTGCGGCTATGAAAATATATATTCTATGGAAAATTCTGTTTGCAAAAACCGTTATATAAATGGCTCCGAAATGGTCTTCTCTTTTCTGCCGGAAAACAATATTACGCTTCAGTTTAATATTATTTCTCAACAAAGTGAAATGGCAATAAATATTACTAAAGGTTTGCCCGATAAAGGTGAATTCATTGCTTGCATCAATAATACTGCAGTTATTAGCTTTGAAGCAAATTCAACTTATTTTTTTATTGCTTCAAATTTCGACACCAACTCATGTATTGAGGATTTTGAAATAGCAATTAATGAAACCTATTCATCTGAGGAGGTTATTCCCTCTTACAATCAACTTCGTAATTTGCTTGTTGTGGATAACACTACATACACTCCCACTCAATTGGTTCAGGATATTTTAATAACAGGTTGTCTGGAGGCTTTCAATGTTAATTATACCGGAGATATTACAGCAATAGGATATTTCTCTGCTGAAAACACTCCATTGGGTTTTAATGAAGGAATTATTCTTGCATCAGGAAGTGTTTCTAATGCAATAGGACCGAATAATATTGGCTCTGCCGGAAACAATTGCCTTACACCGGGTGATGCCAATCTAAATGCCATTTGCTCATTAACAACTTATGATGCTGCTATTTTGGAGTTTGATTTTATTCCTCAGGATAATACTTTGGCCTTTAACTTTATTTTTGGCTCAGAAGAATATCCCGAGTTTATTGATGCCGGGTTCAATGATGTTTTTGCTTTTTTTCTAACTGGTGGCCCCGAGGGCTATAATAATCAAAATATTGCCCTGATTCCGGGATCAGGTGGTGTTCCTGTTGCAATAGATAATCTTAATGCCGGCAATCCCGTTGGTTCAGCTTGCGATTATTGTGCTTATTATATCGATAATGGAACAGGATTAAATCCTACGGTAAACACCGATCTTCAATACGATGGTCTAACAACTTCTTTAACTGCAACAGCTTCTGTTACAGCTTGTCAGACCTATCACATAAAGATTGCAATTGCTGATGCCGGCGATGGGGTTTACGATTCAGGTGTTTTTCTTCAGGCCGGAAGCTTTGCATCCGGCGATGGTGTTGAGGTTGATTTGGCAGATATTAATGGAGAAAGTTTCGTTACAGAAGGTTGTGATTATGTATTAACTTTTGGGCGACAAGATCCTTCAAATATTACGGATCCGGTGAATATTACATATTCTGTTGCAGGAACTGCTAGTTCGGGGGCTGATTATCAGACTCTTTCAGGTTCAGCAACAATTCTTTCCGGACAGGCTTCTGTAAGTATTACAATTCCAACATATTCCGATCTGATTGCTGAGGGTTCGGAAACAATTATCGTTTCTATCACTAACGCAATTTGTCCCTGTGGTGGAACAACAACGGTGTCTGATACAATTACTATTATCGATAATCTTTTTAATGCTCAAATAGTTAATCCTGATATGTCGATTTGTACCTCAACATCAATTTCCTTAACTACCGAAATTCTAGTAAGTTCATCTGAACCATATACTTATTTATGGAGCTCAGGAGCAACTACCTCCGGCATTAATGTCAGTCCAACCTCTTCAACCACATATACTGTAACTATTACCGATGCATGTGGAAAACAAGTTGTGGATGATTTTAATGTTTCTATCGAACCTCTTGCAATTGAAATTGATGGAACAAATGTTACGTGCGCAAATGGAGACAATGGATATGCAGAGGTTACACCTATTACAGGAAGCCCCACTTTTTCCTATAATTGGTTACCTGCCGTTTCTTCTTCAAATATTGCTGAAAACCTTAGCGAAGGAACTTATTCGGTAACTGTAACCGATGCTCTGTCATGCTCGGCCTCTGCCTCAATTACTATTACCGAGCCCGAGGCAATAACAATAGAATTATCTTCAACTCCGGAGGAATGCGGAGCTTGCGACGGAACTGCTACGGTAAGTTTAGTTAATAATGGAACTTTGCCATATACCTATCATTGGTCTGATAATCAGAATACTGCCACTGCTTCAAATTTGTGCTCGGGAAGTATTTTTGTTACTGTAACAGATGCCAACGGATGCACAGCTACAAGCTCAATTTCAGTCTCCAGTTCAGGAAGTGTTGAAGCCGGATTTTCTGATAACGGACCTCAATGCTTTAATGGTAATAGCTTCCACTTTACCAACATTGGAGCTAGTGGAATAGATTATTCTTATTATTGGGATTTTGGTGATGAAAGTGGAACTTCCAATATTGAAAATCCTGATTATACTTACTCATCGCCGGGAGAATATATTGTAACACAAACAATTATGGTTGGAGAATGTGAAGATTCCTATTCCTCAACAATAATTGTCAATACTCATCCTAATGTAAATATTATTGGTACCAATCCGTCTTGCTCCGAATATTGTGATGGAACTGCTTTGACATCAGTTACTGGCTCCGGAACAGTTTTTTCTTATTTATGGTCAAATAGCCAAACTTCAAACCCTGCACTAAATCTATGCGAAGGTGAATATTCGGTAATTGTAAGCGATGAAAATGGTTGTACGGCAACAAATACAGTCACGCTTACAGAACCTCAGGCATTATCTGTCTTTTTAACAACTCAAAATGAACTTTGTTACGAATCTTGTGATGGTAGTATTTCCGCAACAGGAGAGGGTGGTACAGGCACTTTTTCCTTTCAATGGTCTAATGGTCAATTAGATGCAAATGCCATAAATCTTTGTTCAGGAAATTATTCGGTTAGCATGACAGATGCCAATGGTTGTCAAGCAATTCAACTTGCAACAATTTCAGGTCCGGAAGCCATACAAATTGAGGTTAGTGAAGTTATTCCTTCCGAATGTAATAACTCTAATGGTTCAATTCTTGTTTCTGCAAGTGGAGGAACTCCGGCTTATACATATTTATGGTCTCCCGTTGGTGGAACTAATGAAGAGTTAACAGACATCTCTACAGGAAATTACACAATATTAGTTAGCGATTTAAATAGTTGTGAGGAAAGTATTACCGTTTTTGTACCAGAAATTGGTGGCCCCGATAATTTAATTTTTGTGTCTCAAGATCCCTCATGCTATGGTTTTTCAGATGGATATGCTACTGCAGCTGCCTCGGGTGGAACAAGTCCATACACATATCAGTGGTCGAATTTAAGCGTAGGTAATACTGCCGAAAATCTTTCTGCCGAAATAGAATATTATGTAACTGCTTACGATTCAAATAATTGTACAATTAGTGCTTCTGTAACTTTGGAAGAACCAAATCAGCTTACTGTGCAAATTTTGGGTGATAGCATTTCCTGTCCTTCTCAGCCGGTAAATTTATCTGCAATTGGATTAGGGGGAACCACGCCTTATGTATTATACGACTGGGATAGTCTGGTTAATTCAAGTAATTATATAGTTTACCCTGAAAATCAGACAACTTACTGGGTTACAATTTATGATTCTAATAATTGCACAGCAAGTTCTGGATTTACAATTGATGTTTATCCTCCTCTAAATATTTCCGTTAGTATTTCAGATTCAATAATTTGTCCGGGTGAGCAGGTTTATATTACCGGTATAGTAAATGGAGGAAATGGGAGTTCTCCCATAATTTACAATAATGGCACTGTAGTAAATTTCCCCTTTGTTGTTAGTCCAAATATTTCAACTAATTACAATCTTTTGGCTGATGATGGATGTGTAAACCCTGCCATAGATTCAACCTTTGTTACGGTAATTTCGCCTCCTCTGGTAAACATTTCAGCAGATAAATTATCGGGATGTGTTCCATTAACAGTTAATTTTAGTTCTTTTGGATCTGGTTCTACTATTTCATATAATTGGAATTTGGGCTTGTCCGGAGATGATTATTTCTCTCCCAATCCTGAATTTGAGTATAATAATCCGGGATATTATGATGTAAGTTTATCTTTAATCTCCCCTGAAGGCTGTGAAAACAGCTTGCTTATCGAAAATATGATATCAGTTCATCCAAATCCTGATGCCGGTTTTATTGCTCAACCTCCTGCTGCCAGTATTTTCAATCCTGTAATAAATTTTTATCAGATTGATTACAGTACAAATAGTATTTATTGGTCATTTGGTGATGGAAATAATTCAAGTCTCTATGAACCAAGTCATACCTATTCTGCACCAGGCTCATACTATGTAAGTCAGGTTGTTACCAATGAATATGGTTGTACAGACACCACAGGTCTATATGTGTTTATAAATGAAGAGTATTCCTTTTATGCACCAACGGCAATTACAACTTTAGACGGAAGAAACGATGTTTTTTATCCTGTAGGAACAGGCATTGATCCCGAAAACTTTCTGATGATAATATATGATAGGTGGGGAGAGGCAATTTATGAAACAGATAAGTATGATCCTGAGAATCCCCGAATTTATGGTTGGAATGGTACAGTTAAGGGTAGGAATCCGTCAAAAACCGGAACTTACACCTGGCTTGTAATATGTAGAGATAGTTCAGGAATTCAGCATGAACATGCAGGGGCGGTAACTGTTATTAGATAATAGTAAAAATATATTGCAAAAAATTTGATAATATCTTTTCAAATATCTAAATTTGCGGCTCATTTAAAAAATGGAATGATTTAAAAAAAGAAATTATGATTGTTATACCAGTAAAAGAAGGCGAAAACATCGACAGAGCTTTAAAGCGTTTTAAAAGAAAAT
>JAFGXD010000057.1 GCA_016936815.1 Bacteroidales bacterium | reverse complement strand
TGAATATTATTTATACTCTGACTGCAAAATAAATAAAAAGTTTAATTTCATTTTTTAATATAATACGAAATGCATCTTATTTATGATGAACTGTTTCTTTTTAGGGTGAAAACAAAAAAAGAGAGACTGAATGCAGCCTCTCTTTTTTGTTTTTATTTTTTAAGAATTAAAATCTTGCTGTAATATTAAATCCGAATCTTATTCCTAAATCAGATTTCTCGCCTGGGATTATTTGTCCGGTCAGCGGGTCTCTTACATCGCGATTCAAAACTTGGTTTGAATTCATTATAAAATTCGATTGTGGTGTAATATTATCATAAGTAGTAGCAAATACTTGAAAAGCGTGTGTTCCTGTGGCTATTTGTAAACCTAAACCTAAACCGGGCTCAGGTTGTTTGTGATAATATCTGCTGTCTTTTACATAGATTGAATGGTTATATTCAAACATCAGCGACATTGAGTATGTTAATTTTACCATACCTGCCGCGGTTAAACCGATAGCATCGTTTTGATAAATTGAATCTACTTTATTGAAATGGCTGTAACTTCCTGCTACTTGAAACGAGAATTTGTCGTTAAATTTTCTTGCAACAATTATTTGATTGAAATAAGATAATCTGTCAATGAATTTGTAATTTTGACCGAATTTTTCGCTATTGTTTGCATCAAGAACGGTATTTCCAAAGTAAGAAACCGATACGGGCATGCTTCCCGATTCTGTTTGACGAAGCAAAGCATATTTCCATCTTAAATCTTGGTGCTTATTATTTTTTTCTGTACCAAATCCAAGCATTAATCTGTCTGTAATTCCGTAATCAATTCCTAATCTAATGTTCGATGGAGCATAAAAGCCCAATAAATCGCTAAAGTCTTTTATAAGACCGAATCTGTGGTGGATAATAAATTCGTATCCCTTTGCGTAAGGCGACATTATTGTTTGTGTTTCTGATAACATTGAGCAATTAAATGTTTCAGAAACAGGAGTTTGCTCTTCTTTTTGTGCAAAAACAGAGAAAACTAAGATTAATTGTATAAAAACTAGTGTAAAAAATCTCATGTTGTATAGTTTTTTTATGATTTTTAATTAATTATTTTTTGCGCCGTCTTCAATCCATGCAAGAAGTGTAGCTGCATCTGTAGCACTGTAGAGTTTAACGTGGCCGTCGTTACCCAAAGGCAATGTGTATAGCGGGCTTTGGTCAGGACTTGTTAAGTTGAGGTAAGGAAGGTCGGCCGGTCCGTATTTTCCCGATGTTACTCCTGTGCTTATTTCATTGTATACATCTGCCGTTGTAAGGTCTAATGCATTAGATGATTTGTGGCATGCAGTGCAACTGGTGCTTGTGATAATCGGCAAAATGTCTGTCTCAAAACTTAAGCCTTCTTCGGGAATTTCTATTACAACTTCCTCGGGTTCAATAATCTGATATTCACATGAGTATAGCGTTACAGCTAATAATGAAATAAGTAAAAATTTTAGTAATTTCATATTTATAATGTTTAATGTTTGCGTAAAGATATTATTTTTTTTTTAAAAAACAAAGCCCCAAAAATTCTGGAGCTTTGCTAATATTTTTAATACTTATTTATTAAGATATTACTTTGCCAATTGAGCAAGAGAGTTTGTTAATATAGCTCTTACGTATGTTGGGTTGTGTACTCCTAATGAATGATCTGAATATACTAATTCGTAGTTCCAAACCAATTTAGCTATGTCTGCAGATACTGTAACTCCTAAAGGAGAATATCCTATAACTGTAACACCGTCAGTGTCATATTCAGCTTCCATTGCTCCAAGTCCTTCTAATGCAGCTCCTAAAGTAAATAATTGGTCATGAATTTCGATTTGAATAGCGTCTGTTTTGTCTTCTGCATCTCCGGCAGTGTGGCAAGTAACACAAGCGTCATAGTCTACAGTCATTCTGTGGTCACCGTTAACCATGTGGCAAGAAATACAAGCGTCAGAGATTGCTCCGTGTCCTGAACCGATTGCAGGGTATCCTGTTCCGAATTCAACTGCTCCTGCAGATACAAGAATTTCGCCTTGTGCTCCGTAATGTGGTCCCCAATGTCCGTTTAAAGTTACATCAGCTGTTGATTCTAAGCCGGGAATGTTTCCGCGGTCTCTTGATTGGTGGCACTGTAAGCATAAGTTTCCGTCGCCGTAGTTGGGGAAAGTTGTTTGCGAAATGTCAGGTGAAGTAAATCCTAAGATTGAACCTGTAACTTGAGCTGTAAAAGTTAAGCTTAAGTCAGATGCGTCACCGTTTGCGTGAATGTTGTGGCAAGTGTAGCATGAAATAGGAGTGTTCTCTTCGGCAACAAATGTTGATAATTCAGAAAGAGATGAATAACTCATACGAGCTAAGAAACCTTCGTTACTGTGACAAGCTGCGCATTCGCCGCCTCTTGTATAATAAGTACCTAAAGCGTGAGTTGATTCAGCAAATTGAACCATTTTTGCTTTTAAAGTTGTATTTTCGTTGTGGCATTGTGTGCAGCTTTCGTTAGCGTCAGC
>JAFGXD010000056.1 GCA_016936815.1 Bacteroidales bacterium | reverse complement strand
GTCCCAGAATTTCATCGGCATTTAATGCATAAATTGCCCAGGTAATAACTCCAATCAATAAAGCAGAGGCTGCCTTATCGATTTTTAGAGGATGTTCCAAAGCTATAAATGTATAGCCTAAAACAAAAATAACAACCATTAAAATAAACATATATTCTTGATATTAAGGTTAATAATAAAAATGTTAAAAAAAATTTGTCAAATGTAATAGTGAATTCCTACCGTTATTCTCTGTTCGTCAATTTTCTACTTAATTTAGAACGATTTTTAATAGAAGGGGAAACAAAAACTTTGTACCTTAGCAAGTATTTCCTACATTTACAAAAAAAACAAAATATGAGAAATCAGCAAGAAGAAATTGCTTGTTCATTTAACCAAACCATCTTTTATGAAGTAGGTTACGTTAAAGAAATAATACGGGTTAGGGTTTTGGAATTATTCGATTTATTCGAAAATTACTCCTATTATGCAATAAGATTCGAATTTCTGGACAAGAAAAACGAACAGGTTTTCTACACAAATGTTCCGGGCGAAGAAGTTGAGTCGTTTTGTATTGCTTTAGATAAAATTTACAATTTCCTTGACACAAAATCTAAGTACTACTCAGAAGTGGTTTTTAAGAGTGCGGAGGGATTCGAAACAGGCTGCTATTGGGAAAAAGACGCCAAGAAATGGATTCCTTATGCTCGTTTTGGTAATGTTCCGGAATCAATCCATGCTTTCAACAAAAGAGATTTCAAAACTTTTATTTCCAAAATTAATGCTGCGAAAGAAAAAATTCTTTAAATAAATGTGTGGAATAACCGGGTATTTTTCTTTCGAATTATCTGTAAATCAACAGATAATTAAAAATATTACGTATTCAATTGCCCACAGAGGACCCGATGCTGAGGGTTTCTTTTTTACAGAAAAACTTGGTCTTGGACACCGCAGATTAAGCATTATAGACCTTGCTGAAAGAGCAAACCAACCAATGCATTCTAAATCGGGAAAACATGTAATTGTTTACAATGGGGAAGTATATAATTTTAAAGAATTGGCCAAAAAGTACAATATTTCACAAAGAACTTCCTCCGATACTGAAATAATATTGGAGGCTTTTGAAAAAATTGGCTGCGATATTTTTTCTGAGTTAAACGGAATGTTTGCGCTTGCCATTTTCGATAAAACAGAAGAGAAATTATTTCTTGCGAGAGACCGAATGGGTATTAAACCACTATTCTATGGGATTTCAGATAATAAAATAGTTTTTGGCTCAGAATTAAAAGTTGTTGCAAATTCCGGCCTCTTTTCAAAGAAAAAACTAAACCATAAGGCAATTAATCTCTTTCTTCATCTGGGGTATATTCCACAACCACACACAATCTATTCCGAAATTAATAAATTTCCGGCAGGTTCGTTTGCCGAAATTCATAAAAACAATATTGTAATTACCCCTTTCTGGAATTTGAATGAAAAAATTTCCAATGAAACCATTGATAATAAAGAAGATATTATTGATAAACTAGATTTTTTGATTACAGATTCAGTTAAAAAGCGAATGATTTCTGATGTGCCTTTCGGAACCTTTTTATCGGGGGGAATTGACTCTAGTCTGGTAACCGCTATTGCTCAAAAAGTTTCAAATACTTCAATAAATACTTTCTCTATTGGTTTCAAGGAAAATAAATTCAACGAAGCTAAATATGCTGAAAAAGTTTCAAGTCACTTAAATACTAATCATCATGAATTTGTTGTAAGCGAAGATGATGGACTTCAACTTATAGATAAGCTTTTTGATATTTACGACGAACCTTTTGCCGATAGTTCTGCAATTCCTACTCTACTTGTTTCAAAACTTGCAAAAAAACACGTTAGCATGACACTTTCAGGTGATGGTGGCGACGAGCTATTTCATGGTTATGGAGCTTATTCATGGGCAAACAGACTTTCAAAACCCCTAATAAGAAACTTCCACAAACCTATTTCTTTGGGCTTAAAATTTGGAAATAATCGTCAGCAAAGAGTTTCAGAACTTATTAATATTTCAGGAAGCAAATCACATCAATCTCATATTTTCTCTCAAGAACAATATTTCTTTTCAGAAAAAGAATTAAAGCAACTTACTAATCCTGAATATTTTCAAAATTTAGAAATTCCTTTTGATAATAAATTCAACCGCAAATTAAATCCTGCTGAATTACAGGCAGTTTTCGACCTAAATTTTTATCTTAAAGATGACCTACTGGTTAAAGTCGACAGAGCATCAATGCATTACGGATTAGAAAATCGCGTTCCTCTGTTAGATCATAGAATTGTGGAACTGGCATTAAACATTAATAAAAACCTTAAAATAAATAATGGGGAAAAGAAATTCATTCTTAAACAATTGCTATATAAATATTTACCTGAAGAGTATTTTAATCGCCCAAAATGGGGTTTCAGTATTCCATTAAGTAATTGGATGAAGGGTAGCTTAAAACCTGAAATACAAAAATATACCTCCGAAAAAATTATTAGAGATGCAGGAATAATAAACTACGATTACGCAAGAAATATAATGAAACAGTACTACTCCGGCAAAGATTATCTATTTAACAGGGTTTGGCTTATTTATTATTTACACCGCTGGCTAATTACAATTGTTGGTTAGAGTTTTGTTTATAACTATTATGTACATAATTACCTCAGAAAAAACTCAAACACTATTTTTGTGAAAAATAAAAGTAAAAAATCGTGAATGAGTATTTAAAAGAATTGAATGAGGCGCAGCAACAAGCTGTTGTACAAATAGATAAACCTTCACTTGTTATCGCCGGAGCCGGATCGGGGAAGACCAGAGTGCTGACCTACAGAATTGTACATCTTTTAAGCAAAGGATGTAAACCTAACAGAATTTTAGCTCTAACTTTTACCAATAAAGCTGCAGGTGAAATGCGTGCACGTATTGCCTCACTTATTGGTGAAGAAAACGCCAAAAGCTTATGGATGGGAACTTTTCACTCAATTTTTTCTAAATTCTTAAGAATTGAAGCACAAAGTCTTGGTTATACCAGCAATTTCAGTATTTACGATGCTTCAGATTCCAAAAACCTAATAAAAAATATTATTAAAGAACTAAATCTCGACGATAAAATATATAAGCCCAATGAAATTGCAGGAAGAATTTCAAGTGCTAAAAACAATCTCATAACTGCATCAACCTATGTCTCAAGTAAAGAAATTCTAAACCGCGATGCAGCCTTAAGAAAGCCTCAAATTGGCGAGATTTTTTCTATTTACGAAAAACGTTGCAAAAAGGCCGACGCAATGGACTTTGACGATTTGCTTCTAAATACCAACATTCTATTTAAAAATCATCCGCAAATTCTGGAAAAATATCAGAATAAATTCGACTATATTCTTGTAGATGAGTATCAAGACACAAATTACTCTCAATACCTAATTGTAAAAAAACTTGCAGAAAAACATAAGAGGCTTTGTGTTGTGGGCGACGATGCTCAAAGTATTTATTCATTCAGGGGAGCAAAAATTGAAAATATTTTAAATTTCAAAAACGATTATCCTGATTATGAACTATTTAAACTTGAACAAAATTACCGTTCCACAAGAAATATTGTAAACGCAGCCAATAGCATTATAGATAAAAACAAATCGCAAATTAAAAAGACCGTTTTTTCTAAAAACGATGTTGGCAACTGCATTCAGGTTATTCAGGCATTAACCGATATAGAGGAAGGCTATCAGGTTATTAGCAAATTATTGGATTTAGTTTATCAGGAAAAATATAAATATTCCGATTTTGCTATACTTTACAGAACCAATGCGCAATCCAGAATTTTTGAAGAAGCCCTTAGAAAAAGAAATATTCCATATAAAATCTTTGGTGGGCTTTCGTTTTACCAACGAAAAGAAGTAAAGGATATGATGGCCTACTTAAGGCTAACTGTAAATCAAAACGACGATGAAGCTCTGAAAAGAGTAATTAACTATCCTCTCAGGGGAATTGGAAATACAACATTCGACAAACTCGAAAATTACTCAAACAAAGTAAATTGCAGTATTTGGGATGTGATTGTTAATCTTGAAAAAATTAACATGGGCTTAAACAAAGGCACATTCGACAAAATAAAATCGTTTCAATACTTAATTCAGGATTTTATTGCCAAGGAAAAAGAATTAGATGCCTTTGAACTTGCACAACATATTGGAACTGCAACAGGAATAATTTCAGAGCTTTATAACGACAAATCGGTTGAAGGTGTTAGCAGATACGATAATATTCAGGAATTACTAAACGGTATTCAAGATTTCTTTTTTGATGCTCAGGAAGAAGGCCGGAACCAAAGTTTATCGCAATATTTTCAGGAAATATCGCTCGTTACCGATATGGATACCGATAAAGAAGCCGGAGCAGACAGGGTTGTATTAATGACAGTTCATTCTGCAAAAGGCCTTGAGTTTAAAAATGTTTTTATTGTTGGTCTTGAAGAAAAGCTTTTTCCATCTTTTATGAGCATTGAATCGCCCAGAGAGCTTGAAGAAGAAAGAAGATTGTTTTACGTGGCATTAACAAGAGCCGAAAAAAATGCAATTCTTAGTTTTGCCAACAGTCGCTTTAAATGGGGGCAACATGAAAATGCCAAACCAAGTCGTTTTATTTCCGAAATAGATGCCGAATATATTGAACTGCCAGTATCTTTTACCGGTTCGGATAATGAAGATGAAATGGAAGAAGAAATGGAAAAAACTGTTTCATACGACAAATTTTTCAACAGACAGACCAAAAAGCCGGCTGCAACAATTAATAAAGTTTTACCACCACAAACAGGGCATCTTGTAAAAATGAAAGAAGCATCAGTAAAAAGCGTTTCTTTCGAAGCCGATGATTCGGAAAATATTCAGGCAGGAATGAATGTTGAACACGAAAGATTTGGAAAAGGAAAAGTTCTTGCAATTGAAGGAAGTCCACCGAACACAAAGGCTACAGTATTTTTCCAAAATGCCGGTCAGAAACAATTGCTACTTAAATTTGCCAAATTAAGGATTTTGGGGTAAAAAATTAATCCTTCTTTATATGAACATCTGTCTGTGGAAAAGGAATTTTAATACCATTTTCCGCAAAGGATTTGTTAATAGCAAAACGCAGTTCAGATTTAACAATTTCAACCTCTATTGATAAATCTGCATAAAAAAACAATTGAAAAAGAAGAGCTGAATCGGCAAAATCTTTAAACCTTACCTCCGGAGGCAGAGCCTTAGAAACATGCTCATTTGCATAAGCACAGGCCAAAAGAGAATCTTTAACTTTTTCAGTATTAGTCCCATATTCAACACCTACAGAAATATTAAATCTGGTAAGCGACTCCATGTGACTCCAATTAATAACCGTATCGCTTACAAATTTAGAATTGGGTACAATTAATACAACACTATCTCTGGTTTTCACTTTAGATGTTCTTAAACCAATATAAATAACTTTACCTATTATGCCATTTTCAATTTCAACAATATCTCCAACTTTTAAATTTCTTTCAAACAGAAGGAAAAATCCTGAAGCAACGTCGTTAAAAATTTGCTGCACACCAAGCCCTAAACCAACCAATAATGCTGCCGAACCTGCAATAAGAATTGTTAAATTTATTCCCAACGATTGAAGTATCAGACCAATAACTGTAGTCCAAATAATATACTTAATAATCTGAAAAATGGAATTAGCACTCCCCTTGTCAAGTCGTTCATTTATTACCAGTTTCTTGAAAATTCTTTTTACTATCCTTATTGCAAAAATGGTAATAAAAACAAATAGTATAATTGTAAAAAGTTGAAAAAGAGTCATATCAAAAGAATCAGTATCAATTATTTTGATATTTATTACTTCCCTTACTGTCATAAACAAAAGAATTAATGTCAATTCGCAAGATAGTAAAATTATCTTCGAATTGACAATAATAATGTAGAATTATACCATTCTAGAAGGATCTACCCACTGATTAAATTGCTCATCTGTAAGCATTTCAAGTTCTAAAGCGGCCTGACGTAAAGTTTTTCCTTCGGTATGAGCCTTTTTTGCAATTTTTGCTGCATTATCGTAACCAATATGTGGGTTTAATGAAGTAACCAACATAAGTGAGTTTTCTAGATTCCTCTTAATATTGGCAATATTTGCTTCAATTCCAATAGCACAATTGTCGTTAAACGATTTACATGCATCGCCAAGCAGACGAGCAGATTCAAGAACATTTTTCACCATAACAGGCATAAAAACATTTAGCTGAAACTGACCATGAGTGCCGCATACGGCTACCGTTGTGTCGTTTCCAATTACCTGAGCGCAAACCATTGTAAGAGCCTCACATTGTGTTGGATTAACTTTTCCGGGCATAATTGAAGAACCGGGCTCATTTTCCGGAAGATTAATTTCTCCAATTCCACATCTTGGTCCCGAAGCCAGTAAACGAATATTATTAGCAATATGCATTAAACTAACAGCCAATCTTTTAAGCGCACCGGAAGTTTCAACCAAAGCATCATGAGCAGAAAGAGCCTCAAATTTATTGCATGCAGTTACAAAAGGATGACCTGTTAATTCAGCAATTTTAGCAGCAACTTTGACATCATATTCTTTTGGAGCATTAAGACCGGTTCCAACGGCAGTTCCGCCCAAAGCCAATTCCGATAAATGATATAGAGAATTTTTCAAAGCCTTTAAGCCATGGTTCAATTGAGCAACATATCCCGAAAATTCCTGACCAAGTGTTAATGGAACGGCATCCATTAAGTGAGTACGACCTGTTTTTACAATATCTTTAAAGTCGTTCATTTTGCCAGCCAAAGTTTCTTTTAGCTCTTCAATTTTTGGAATTGTCTGCTCAACAATCAACATATAACTTGCTATATGCATGGCTGTTGGGAAAGTATCGTTTGAAGATTGCGATTTATTAACATCATCGTTTGGATGAACAAGTTTTTTGGCATCATCTAAATTTCCGCCCAAAATAACATGAGAACGATTAGCAACTACTTCGTTTACATTCATGTTCGATTGAGTTCCGGAACCGGTTTGCCATATTACCAATGGAAACTGATCGTTTAATTCTCCGGTAATAATTTCATCACAGGCTTTGGAAATTGCTTTACATTTTTCATCGTTAAGCACTCCAAGAGCATTATTTGTAATAGCAGCGGCCTTTTTTAGAACGCCAAACGCTTTTATTATTTCAAGCGGCATGCTGGCCTCAGGGCCGATTTTAAAATTATCTTTAGAACGTTGAGTTTGTGCGCCCCAGTATTTTTCGGCGGGTACTTCAACCGTTCCCATACTGTCTTTTTCAATGCGAATTTTCATGATATAGGGTTATATAAAATTTAATGTGATTATAATCCCCTAAAGTAAGAAAGATTAAGATTACAGCCTTAAACAACAATATGTTTTTGGAAAGGTTTTTGGTAGTTGACTTATGGTTTATTTATTTGGCTTTCAATTCTTCATTTTAACAAATGATTCTACAAATACCTGTTCATCAAAACTTAGAATAATCTTATAAATTCCATCTTTTAAATTTCTGGTTGAAATTGAATAACTACCTCCTTCAATATTCAATATTTTATTGCAAATTAATTCTCTTCCAAGGTTATCGTAAATTCTTATTATACAGTTTTCTGCATTTTCTTTTGGGATTGAAATTTGTAAATAATCTGTACATGGATTTGGGTAAACAACAAGCTTTTCTTGTCCATTTTTTTCTTTATTTTCTGAAGTTCCAAGCAAATATCCAAGAACAGCTCCCATAATGTTATTTCTTGCCTCTTCCGGATAAATGGTTTCAAAAGGAATTGCCAAATATACCAATCTTTCCTCATAAGAGCCTGCCTCGTAACACACTCCTCCAAATTGATTTTCGGGACCTGTATATGCAATAAAATTCTCAGATCCATTAATAGGCTCAATAACATCAGGATAGGCCACATTATAAGTTCCATGTGTGCCATCATCGAAAAAAACGGGCTCTAACCACCATGCAAAAGAACCAGGTACTGCTTCCATTTCATAATATGTTGAAGCTAGATTATTCGGGGCATCCATAACATATTGTGCTCTTAAGTAATTGTTAAAAAAGGCTTTATCTGAAATACTTCCCAAATAATCTAAATCCCAGGCAATTTCTGAGCCGGAAATAAAAAGTCTACCTCCATTATCGAGAAATCCGGCAATTACTTCTTGTTCTTCTGAATTTAAGGATTCATCTATTGAGCTTTCTTCTCCCAAAATATAATCTAAGGCCGGAATACTATTTAAATCTAAAAGACTGTCAGTCAAGGCCTCATTAGTACATGAAGAAAAATTATATATGCAATTATTAATTGCTTCTGCATGCTGAATTACAAAATTGTATGTATTTCCGGCAGTAGCACGGTCAAACCCATTTACAATAAGTATTTCACCGGGAAATGTGCCAACTGAAGCAGCAAGAACCTCGGAAGGTTCTGAAAAGTGCTCTCCATCGCTGGCTTTTATTCTTGAATAAATTAAAGATTCAGAAGAATAAAATTCAAAAATCGGATTCGACAAATTGATTAGCGTATTTTCCATAAAATTAATTCCATCCTCACTAAATTCGGCATAATAATACAATCCAGGTTCTGTATTAATAATAAATTGAATAGTATTTGAACCCAAAGCTTCCATAGCAAAACTCTTTGGACTTGCAATTTCTATTTCTGGAACGGGATAATATGGAACCGAAATCTGACCTTCATCGCTAAATAAAGAATAAAGTGTGGAAGATTCCAAAATTTCAGTAATATTCATTGGTATTCCATTAACAATTGCTTCGTTTTGAACCAATCTAATCCCATGACTGTAATCGGCATACATTAAAATATGTCCGTTATATAAAGGCTGAATAGGTGTTCCACTTAGCTGATGCCAACCATAAATACATACTCTGTTATAATCTGTTTGATAAATACCATTTGAAATAACCACATCTTTTTTGTTGCCTCCCACAAGCTCGCCAAGGGGATGTGTTGCCAAAACTGCTGAGCGTTGATCCCAAACAGAGGCATTATGTGTAGAAAAATATGGAACAGTTGTCATTTCTGCACTTGGTGTCATTGTTACCGGAGCTAATTTAACTGTTGCTGCTGAATAAATTTCATTCACCATTTTTCTTGTAGTAAGCGTGCAATCGGTAAAATTTGCAATTCTTTGGGCTAGAACGGGAGTCATGGGACAGAGAAAATAATTTGTATCACAGCCAATGGCCAGATAGTCGGGAATTACAAAATAAGTAATATCATAATTTACAGAAGCAAGAGTTTCTGAAATTGTAATTGGAATAAGATTTCTCTGAAAATCAGGAATATTACCAATGCTAACCTGATAAAAAATTGAATCTTCTCTGGCTTCCAGTTCCAAAGAGTTAATTACACTTACAAACTGTGAACCATTGTATGAATTTGTTGGTCTGGCAGGTAGGTTAAGAGTTTGACAAAAAACAAAAGAGCTGGAAAGCAGCAAAATAAATAGAAATATCTTTTTCATAAAAAGTAATTAGGTTGCAAGGCAAAATTATCACATTCTCATCAAAATTCCTAATAACTAACTTGCTCCAAACTCCATTAAATACGATTTAATAAAGCCATCTAATTCGCCGTCTAGAACGGCTTGAACATTTCCCGTTTCGTAGCCGGTTCTTACATCCTTAATCATTTTATAAGGATGAAGCACATAACTACGGATTTGCGAACCCCATTCAATTTTCTTCTTATTACCTTCAATTATTGCAGTTTCTTCCTCTCGTTTTCTCAGTTCAATTTCGTAAAGCTCTGATTTTAGAAGTCGTAAAGCATTTTCCTTATTTGCTCCCTGCGATCGGGTTTCCTGATTTTCTATAACAATTCCACTGGGAGCGTGACGAAGTCTAACAGCTGTTTCAACCTTATTAACATTTTGACCTCCTGCCCCACTCGACCTAAACGTTTCCCATGTAATATCGGCAGGATTTATTACAATTTCAATATTATCGTCAACCAAAGGTGCTACATAAACAGAAGCAAAAGTAGTTTGTCGCTTTCCCTGTGCATTAAAAGGCGAAATTCGCACAAGACGATGAACTCCCGATTCGCCCTTTAAAAAACCATAGGCATATTCTCCTTCAATTTCTAAAGTAACAGTTTTTACACCTGCTGTATCTCCGGCAAGATAATATGCCTCTCTAACTTTATAGCCATTTTTGTCTCCCCATTTAATGTACATTCTCATTAGCATTTCGGCCCAATCGAGACTTTCTGTTCCTCCGGCACCGGCATTTATTTTCAGCATTGCACCTAAAACATCCTCTTCTTTTTTAAGCATATTTTTAAATTCAAGCGCTTCCAATTTGGAAACAACAGAATCGTACTGAGCCATTACTTCATCTTCAGAAGTTTCACCTTCCTTAAAAAAGTCGAACAAAACAACTAAATCCTCTATTTCCGAAGCTATTGAATTGTAATCTGTTACCCATTGTTTTACCAAACTCAATTGTCTTAAATGCAATTCGGCTTTTTGTGGATTATCCCAAAAATCGGGTGCCTGAGAAATTTTTTCCTGCTCTGCTACAAGGTTTGCTTTTCCTTCAATGTCAAAGATGCCTCCTCAACGCTTCCTTGCGTTCAGTAAT
Organism: Bacteroidales bacterium; assembly: GCA_016936815.1. Taxonomy (GTDB): domain Bacteria; phylum Bacteroidota; class Bacteroidia; order Bacteroidales; family GWF2-38-335; genus GWF2-38-335. Next base: position 20,569 of record JAFGXD010000056.1, on the reverse strand, counting down.
GTCTTTTATATGATCTAAACCTATCATTATCTATATTTTTGAATGCAAATATAGTAAAAATTAGCAGCAGTATTTTTTATTTTTCTTTCGGTCATTTTTCTTATCTTTGAAAGAAAAAAATTAATCATGAAACACGAACTACCAATTTTACCTTACCAATTAAATGAGCTTGAGCCTCATATTAGCAAGCAGACTCTTGAATTCCATTACGGCAAACACCATAATGCGTATGTAACCAACCTTAATAATCTAATTCCCGGAACAGAATTCGAAAATTCAAGTCTCGAAGAAATAGTAATGAAAGCTGAAGGTGGCATTTTCAACAATGGCGCACAGGTTTGGAATCATACTTTCTATTTTATGAGTTTCTCTCCAAAAGGAAAAGCTCAACCAAGCGGAAAACTCCTAGAAAAAATTAATGAATCATTTGGTTCTTATGAAGCTTTTAAGCAAGCATTTTCTACATCGGCAGCAACTTTATTTGCATCGGGTTGGGCTTGGCTGGTTGTTAATAAAGAAGGAAAATTGGAAATAACTCAGGAAAGCAATGCCGGAAATCCTCTTCGCAAAGGATTAAAACCAATTTTAACCTGCGATGTATGGGAACATGCATATTATCTTGATAAGCAAAACCGCAGACCTGATTATATTGCCTCTTTTTGGGAATTAATTGACTGGAAGGTTATTGAAGGAAGATTATAGCAATGGATGTTAGTCTTTTTTCTATTTTTGTTCCAGATTAAATTCAGTTTTAAGCCAGTTTTTCAGATTAGACTCGTCGGGTTTTCCGTAAAATTCGTTTAGGTAAGATACAATAGCATCGTATTTCTCCTTAAATGTTTTGCTTGATAATTCATCTATAATAACCTGAATTTCTTCTTTGAGGGATTTTTCTGCAAATACAGGGTTAAATGAGTTAATAAGAACAGACTTTTTTTCGTTTTGCTGGTAATAAAACAATTGCATTTCAGTAACATCTTCTGAAGAAATTGGATTTCCCAGAATGCTGAGAAGTTCGTTTTTATAAATAATTACTGTATCGCCCAGATATTCAAGTTTTTTATTAACATCTTCATCATTATACTTATAACGACAGTAGAAGAAATTGTTCTCATCAATTGGAAAATCGGGAGAATTAATAACAATAGTAGTGGAATCGAAAATCATAAAATTACCTGAGAAGTAGTTTTTCATGTCTACAATATTTCTAAGGGAACTGGCACCGGAACGTGATGAAATATTGCTAAGACCGGGAATAAAGTTCGATTTAGAATTTGTTAAATCATTTGCATTTTCTGGAGTAACAACAAAACGTCCTTTTTCGGGGTTAATAACTGCAGCTTTAGCGGTGGGCTGACCAAACAATAAATTTTCTCTATCGGAAAAAACTGTTCCTGTTGAAAGATTTTTACCTGAGCTTTTCATGGTTATTGAACCATTTACCTTAATTACTTTGTAATCGGTTTGACCGTAAGAAAAGCCAATAATACCAACCAAAATTAATGTTGTAAGAATTGTTTTCATGCTATTTAGTTTATTGTTTTTTAATAAAAATAAAATCGCCACCCTCATCACCGGTATTGTGAATAGTACCAAATTGCGGAATATTTGATGAATTGTTTATCACTGCCATTCTCATTTCAGAAAAAAGCATTTCAGATGTAATATATTGATTTTTATTATCATTTAGTCTTTTAAAAAGATATTCTACAAACACCGACTTGTCCGGAACTTCAGTTAAGGTTCCCGAAGTCATTGCTTTTCTAGATTTCAGCTGAAAAAGTTTTTCAATAGCCATATTATTTCCAAATGCGCTTCTTGTTTTAAAAATTCCGCCGCTAAAACAAGCATCGGCAACCAACAAAGTATGTTTCGATTTAATTGCCGACAAGTAGTTGGTTAAATCTGTATTTGGAAGCCAGTTTACCGGATTGTCTTTTTCGGCATCGCTAGGCAGCCAGTAACCAAGTTGCATTTCTTCATCCCAAACACCATGTCCGGCATAGAAAATAAGCAAGTTATCCTCTTCTGTAAGTTCTTTTCTAAGCCTGTGCAAAGTTCCAATAATATCGCCTTTAGTAGGATTTTTCAATAAAATAATATTGGAATTATCAAAAGTATACGAAGTCTTAAGAATATCAGCAAACTCGGTAGCATCTTTAATTGGGTTAGATAAATCTGAAATGGCTTCATCAGTATAATCCTGAACACCAATAAGTAATGCATAATATTTTGAATTAAACAAATCGTAAGCTACAACAATTTCCGATTCATTAAAGCCTGTTTCAGTTTCAACATACAATTTAAAAGTATTTTTTCCCTTTTGAAGACTAACCTGTTCATTTACATTGAATTTGCATTCTCCTCTAAAAGTTACGTCTTTATGTTGTAATTGAGAAACAAGTTTTGAATCGTGAAAAAGTGAAACCTTCACAATCTTATCTGGAGCACCAATGCAAGCAGCAATAGAATAGTTTTCGGAATTGGTTTTATAAGGAGAGCTACCCTGCATTTTCCAATCCAAAGTAATAAGATTTGATTTTGCAAGAGGTTTTGGTTCAGTTTTTTCAACTTCCGTTACAAGAGGTTGTATTTCACCGGATTTTCTTTCAACCTTAAAAGATTTTATTTCAATATTTTTATTAATATCAATAGCCTTAACCTGAACATTGTTTTCACCAAAAGCGAGAAGAACTTCTGCCTGAAAACTTCCATCGGCAGTAACAATGGCCTCATTATTATTCACCAATACAGTAAGAATCCCTGATTCATCAGAAACTTTTCCTCCAACAATCAATTTCATATTGTTTACCTGAACAACATTATCACCTTCAATAACAGGGTTTAATATCGAAATTTCCGGCCCTTTTTCATCTTTTTTAGTAATTAGGAAAATTTCTTTTCCGGAACCTTTAGTATCTGTGGCTTCAATTTCCTTTTCAGTTTTTACCTCCTTTGGTTTTTCCTTTTTGGAAATTGAAAAATTGCTAACTCCCGAACTCTTTATATCTTCCTGGGCAAAAGACCATATCGAGAAAAGAGCTAAACCAAAGATTAATAAATTTTTCATAGATAATTCTTTTTCATTTTAAAATTAGAATCTATAGCCAAGGCCGAAGACAAAATCAAGATCCCCATAACAAAGGGCAGACCCAATATTCGCAGTTATTCTTTTATAAGAAATAAAACAACCTACTTCCCATTCGACACCACTTGTAAGCTTTTGTTCACGTGTTTCATATTCTACTTTCTCATAATATCCTGTTGAAGCCAGGGTTGTGTTATAAAAACTCAATTCATGCGAATCATCCTCAACCCAATATTCATCTGTATCAGTAATATTATATTTATACATAGTAGACCAAGTACCTAATCCAATTCCGGCAAAAGCCCATAGTTCTAAGTTTTTATTTAAAAATCTGTACGACCCTCCAAAAACTAGAGATGTTCCGTCATATCCGCTTTGTCCATTACCTGTACCAAGAAAAACACTTTCATAGGAATCACTAATACCAGCATCATAGTTTTCTTGAGATGCATATTTATAGTTATTATAGTAGTACCTATCTTCATTCGCCCACCTTGTTCCTGATCGAAAACTAACATATCCTCCATATTTTCCTAAATACCCTGCTCTCAGGCCAAATCCAAGAAATGTACTTCCATTATAACCAACATACCAAGGATGAGCTTTTTCTGATTGGACTTCCTTAACAGGTTTTTCGACCTTAAGTTTCGAATCGTCTTTAGCAAGTACAATTTTTACAAAAAACTCTGCAGAATTTAGTTCATCAACATCTTTAAGCACATCCCAGGTTATTTTATAAGAATCTTTTCCACCGGCAATATTGCTACCAACATCACCTGAAACAGATTTTAATTCTATTTTTTCCTTTCCATCGATTGCACAAAATAAAGTTACATTAAATACTTGTTTTGAATTAGAATTTGAGACTTTAAAACTAACATCAATTTTTTCACCGTTTTGAGTAGTTACAATATCCTGCACTTCCTGAGAAAAAGATAAAACTGACATAAAAACCAACAATACTGCAATTATTTTCTTCATTTTTGATAAGTAAAAAGTTAAATATTAGATTAAAAATACTAAATTTATTAAATTAATTGCAAATATTTCAATTATTTACAAAAAAAGCCTCGAACACATCGAGGCTTTTAATTTTTATATACAATTATTTATTCTTGTGGAGCTTGTTGTTCTGTTTCTGGTTTATCTTGTCTTTCCTGCCTTTCAGGTTTTGGAAGAAGAGCCTTTCTGGAGAGCTTCATTTTTCCGTTACGGTCAATTGCAATTAGTTGTACATCTATAATATCGCCAACTTTAAGCACCTCTTCAACTTTTTCAAGTCGTTTCCAGTCAACTTCAGAAATATGCAGCAATCCGTCTTTGTTAGGCATAATTTCCACAAAAGCACCATAAGCCATAATTGACTTAACTTTACCTTTATATTTTTCTCCAACTTCGGGAACGCCAACAATTGCAGTAACTCTGGCCTTAGCAGCCAAAATAGCCTCAAGGTTATCGGCAGAAATACTTACAATACCGTTTTTCTCATCTTCTTCAATAGTAACAACGGTTCCGGTACTGGCCTGAATTTCCTGAACAATTTTTCCTCCAGGTCCAATAACCGCACCAATCATATCTTTTGGAATAAGTATTTTCTCAATTCTTGGAGCATGAGGTTTGTAATCTTCTCTTGGTTCAGAAATTGCTTCCATCATTTTTCCGAGAATATGTAACCTACCTTCTTTTGCCTGATTAAGAGCTTTTGAAAGAACTTCGTAAGAAAGACCGTCAACTTTAATATCCATTTGAGTTGCAGTAATACCATCTTTAGTTCCGGTAACTTTAAAGTCCATATCACCTAAATGGTCTTCGTCGCCCAAAATATCGGAAAGAACTGCGTATTTACCTGTTTTTGTATCTGTTATAAGCCCCATTGCAATACCTGAAACAGGTTTAATAAGCTTAACACCGGCATCCATAAGAGCAAGAGAGCCCGCACAAACGGTAGCCATAGATGAAGAACCGTTAGATTCTAAAATATCTGAAACCACTCTTATTGTGTAAGGATTTAATGCAGTATCAGTTGGAATCATTCCTTTTAGAGCTCTGTGGGCAAGGTTTCCGTGTCCAACTTCTCTACGACCAACACCTCTGTATGGTCTGGCATCTCCTGTAGAGTATGGAGGGAAATTGTAATGAAGAATAAATTTAGAATAGCCTTTAATCATAGCACCATCAAGCATTTGCTCGTCGAGGCGAGTTCCAAGAGTTACTGTTGTAAGCGATTGAGTTTCTCCTCTTGTAAACAAAGCGCATCCGTGAGGGCCGGGAAGTAAGTCAACCTCAGCAGTAATTGGTCTAATTTCGTCTGTTTTTCTACCATCCAAACGTTTTTGAGTGTCAAGAACAAAGTTTCTAACAGCTTCTTTTTCAACATCGTGAAAATATCTACCGATAAGACTTTTGTTTATCTCTTCATCTTCGGCATATTGAGCAAGAAATTCTTCTTTTACAGCAGCAAAATCCGTTTTTCTTTGGTGTTTATCGGCTGTTTGTTTGTTAGCAACAGCATAACATTTAACGTAAGTTTCGTCCCAAATCTTTTTTCTAAGATCTTCGTCGTTATTTTCGTGGCAGTATTCTTTTTTTGTAATGCCAAGTTCTTTAGCAAGTTCAATTTGTGCATTACACTGAACTTTAATAGCCTCGTGAGCAACTTTTATAGCATCAAGCATTTCTGTTTCCGAAACTTCTTTCATTTCGCCTTCTACCATTAAAATATTATCAATAGTAGCAGCAACAATCATATCGATATCGGAATTTTCGTTTTGCTCGTAACTAGGGTTAATAACAAATTTACCATCTATTCTGGCGACACGTACCTCAGAAATTGGGCCGTGAAATGGGATATTTGAGACAGAAATAGCGCAGGAAGCAGCTAATCCGGCAAGAGCATCGGGCATAACATCTTTGTCGGCAGAAATAAGTTCCACATTAACAAAAGTTTCCGCATGAAAATCGTTAGGAAAAAGTGGCCTTAAGGCTCTGTCTATTAATCTTGAAATAAGAATTTCGTAATCGGAAGGTCTTGCCTCTCTTTTCAGGAAACCACCGGGAAATCGACCAACAGAGGCATATTTTTCTTTATATTCGCAGGAAAGTGGCATAAAATCGACATCTTCCTTTGCCTCATCGGCTGAAACAACTGTTGCAAGCAACATGCAGTTTCCCATTTTAATTACACATGAACCGTGGGCTTGTCTAGCCATTTTTCCGGTTTCAATTTCAATAATGCGACCATCTTCAAGTTGGATAGTCTTCTTTTTTACATCAAACATAAATTTTCGTTTTTCTTATTGTTTTCTCTTTCATACAAAATAAAAAAGGCAATAAACATTGCCTTTTTCAAGTCTACGCTTAACGGCGCAGATTAAGTTCTTTAATAATAGCACGGTATCTTTCGATATCTTGTTCTTTCATATAATCAAGTAATCTTCTTCTCTTACCTACCAGTTTTAAAAGAGCACGTTCGGTACTGAAATCTTTCTTATTGATTTTCAGATGCTCAGTTAAATGACTGATACGGTAGGAAAATAAAGCAACCTGACTCTCTGCAGAACCGGTGTCAGTATTAGACTTCCCGTACTTTGTAAAGATCTCTTCCTTCTTTTCGGGTGTTAGATAACCTTTCATTGTAAAATATTTAATTATAATTTAAGCCTGCAAAGATAATTTATTTTTTTATATATGCAATATATTTTCCTATCAGCTACAAGGCAAAAATAAGTAAAAAGAGTCCCATACAAAAAGAACAATCCTTCAAACATCCAAACTATCTAAGTATCTAATAAAAAAAACTATCTTTGCAAAAATATTGTTTATGGCTCACAAATCAGGTTTTGTAAATATCCTCGGTAATCCTAATGTTGGGAAATCCACTCTTATGAATGCATTAGTTGGAGAAAAACTATCAGTAATTACCTCAAAATCACAAACAACACGACATCGAATAATGGGTATCGTTAATGGCGAAGATTTTCAAGTAGTATTTTCCGATACCCCCGGCATTATTAAACCAAATTACCTTCTTCAGGAATCAATGATGAAATTTGTTTCTAATGCACTAACTGATGCCGATTTGGTTCTTCTTGTTACTGACATTGTTGAATCTCCGGGTAAAAATCCCGATTATATAGAAAAACTCAAAAATTCAAAAATACCGGTTATTGTTCTTATAAATAAAATTGACCTTTCAGACCAATCTGATCTGGAAAATCTGGTAAATTTTTGGCATTCTTTACTTCCTGAGGCCGAAATTCTGCCAATTTCAGCTCTTAAATCTTTTAATGTTCAACCTTTGTTTAAGAGAATTCTTGAGGTAATTCCCGAATTCCCTCCATATTTCCCAAAAGACCAGCTAACCGATAAAACTGAACGATTTTTTGCAGGGGAAATAATACGAGGCAAAATTCTGGAAAACTATCAGCAAGAAGTTCCATACTCTGTTGAAATAGAAATAGAATCTTTTCAGGATACTGAAAGAATTGTAAATATCGCCGCTGTAATTCATGTAGCAAGAGATTCCCAAAAAGGAATAATTATTGGACATAAAGGCTCCAAACTTAAAAAAGTTGGTATGGAATCTCGTCTTGAAATGGAAGCATTCTTTGGTAAAAAAGTTTTTCTCGAAATGTTTGTAAAGGTTAACAAAGACTGGCGAGATTCAAAAAATAAACTAAAAAGCTTCGGATACGAATAAATTTATTAATTATGGCAAATATTGTTGCAATTGTAGGCCGACCAAATGTCGGAAAATCAACTTTTTTCAACCGCCTTTGCGGCGGCAGAGATGCTATTGTAGATGAAGTTTCAGGTGTAACACGTGATCGTCATTATGGCTACTCGGATTGGAATGGAAGAGAATATTCTGTTGTAGATACCGGAGGTTATGTTACTAATTCCGACGATATTTTCGAAGAAGAGATTCGTAGGCAGGTTATGTTGGCAATTAACGAGGCCGATATTATTGTCTTTTTGGTTGATGTTATTAGTGGTATTACCGATTTAGATCAGGCTGTTGCACATATTTTGCGGAAAACCAAAAAGCCTGTATTTTTAGTTGTTAACAAGGTAGATAATTCAAATAGGATTTACGATGCTCAGGAATTCTACGGACTGGGTTTGGGAGAAATTTATTGTATTTCTTCCATTACAGGTTCGGGAACCGGAGAATTACTTGATGCAATTGTTAAGGTTTTTCCAAAAGATGAAGATGAACTTGAAGCTGATATTCCAAAATTCGCAATTGTTGGTCGTCCAAATGCCGGAAAATCCTCTCTTTTAAATGCTTTGATGGGTGAAAATAGGGCTATTGTTACCGAAATTGCCGGAACCACTCGCGATACCATTCATACCAGATATAATAAATTTGGCCACGATTTCTACTTAATAGACACAGCAGGATTAAGAAAAAAAGGCAAGGTTAACGAAGATTTGGAGTTCTATTCTGTAATGCGTGCTATTAGAGCAATTGAAGAGGCAGATGTTTGCATGCTTGTTATTGATGCAGAAAGAGATATGGAATCTCAAGATTTGAATATCTTTAATCTAATTATTAAAAATAATAAAGGCGTTGTTGTTCTGGTCAATAAATGGGATTTAGTTGAAAAAGAAACAAATACAGCTAAAAAATTTGAACAGAATTTACGAGAAAAACTTGCTCCTTTTAACGATGTGCCAATTATTTTTACATCTGTAATTAATATGCAAAGGGTTCATAAGGTGCTGGAAGAATCAATGAAGGTTTACGAAAACCGTTCAAAAAGAATACCTACCTCTCAATTAAATGAGGTTATGCTTGAAATAATTGAAAACTACCCTCCACCAGCCATTAAAGGAAAGTATGTTAAAATTAAATTCGTTACACAACTTCCAATGCATTATCCAGCTTTTGCTTTTTTCTGTAATTTACCGCAATACGTTAAAGAACCTTATAAAAGATACCTTGAAAACCGTTTGAGAGAAAAATTCAACTTTACAGGAGTTCCAATGAAAATCTTTATGAGAAAAAAATAAAAAATCTTATTTTTATTCGTTTGTATTTCATAATTTTGCATAATGCTGAAACATATAAAATACTATTTTCTGATTTCGGTTTCATTTCTATTTTTACTTCCTTACTGCAAAGAAGTTGAAAAAGTTCCTGAAACACCTAAAATAGAATACTTAGGCGAACGAGTTGTTGACACTCTTGATGCTCTTGGAAATACAGCCACAAGAATCGATTTGGAAGTATATTTGGTAGACGGCGACGGAAATATTGGATTATTTTCCTACGATACCATTAGCCCTAACGATACCTCAAAATTCTATATAACAGAATTTAGAAAAGAGGATGGGATTTTTGTTGAACAGTATTATGAACAAGCTCTTCATTACCGATTACCTTACCTTCAACCTCAAGGACAAGACAAAACTCTTAGATGCACAATAAGGGTGGAACTTTTCTATAACGAACCTCAACTTTTAGAAATGGACAGCATTCAATATAAGCTTTTTGTGGTTGACCGTTCCGGAAAAAAGAGCAACACTATTACTACTCCTGAAATTATTTTACCAAATTAATTGTTATGGTTTTTACAAAAAAAATGAAGATGGCGGAGATAATTCACCTCAATTATCTGCTTCTACCTGTAATTTCCCGTTTTGGCATTAAACTTGGTTTTGGCGATAAAACGGTGGCAGAAGTCTGTATTGCTTCAAATGTTAACGAAGATTTCTTTATTGAAATAATTAATGCCTTTAATGACCCCGACTATTATTCGCAACAAGATTTGCAGCAATTTCCAATTGAGCTTACTATAGATTATCTTTCAAAAACCCATAAATGGTATCTCGAGAAAAAAGTTCCTGAAATAGAAAACCAAATGGGCAGAATGGTAGAGGAATGCTATAGTCAAAAAGACAATATGAAACTCCTGGAGTCTTTCTTTCAAAAATACAAAAAAGAACTTATAAATCATATAAAGCACGAGGAAGATTTGGTTCACCCCTACATAATTGAACTATCTAATAGTCTAAAAGCTAAAACAATATCAAAATCTTTTTATTTGAAAATTCGAAAATATTCCATAAACAACTTTTTAAAAGAGCACGACGACATGGAAGAAAAGCTCTTTGATCTAAAAAATATTCTTATCAAATACTTGCCTGCTCCCAAAAATTCTATTCTCTGTAACAATGTTATTACAGAACTTTTTAAACTTGAAAAAGACCTTAACGACCATTCAAGAATTGAAGAAAAAATTCTAGTTCCAAGAGTTCAAAATATGGAAAATATTCTAAATAAATTAATTAACTCAGAAAAAATCCATATTATTTAATGAAAAACGAATTTTCATATTTGGTGTTGATTTCTTCTTATTTACTTCGAAAAGGAATTATATATCTACTTAACAGACTTCCCGGAAATATTAATATTATTGAAATTGGTGAATATGATAATATTAAAGATATTGAAATAAACAATTCAATTAAAGCAATTATTATTGAAGAAAACCTTTTAAATCTATTTAATGCTGGAAAAAATATTAAAATTCCTCAACTTGTTCTTCATAATAATGAAAAAAAAACTACTCAAAAACAAGATTTGACTTATTTGAATATTGATTCCGAAAAAACACTTACTTTCGAAACAATGCTAAATTTTCACAAATTTATTCTCCCAAAAAATCATAAAGATGATTCTAACGAATTATCAACCAGAGAAAAGGATATTGTTAGATGTATTGCACAAGGAAAAACAAATAAAGAAATGGCTGTTGAATTGTTTATTAGTCAGCATACTGTTATTACTCACCGAAAAAATATTACAGGAAAACTCGGAATAAAAACCGTTGCAGGTTTAACTGTTTATGCAATACTTAACGGTCTTGTAAAAATGGAAGAAATAAAAGAATAAATGAAGGCAGTTATAAAAATCATTACACATTTATTGCTTTGTATTGATAGGTTTTGTACATTTGGAAAAAAAAAGGAAAAAATAACTAATAACATTTACCATGAAAACTAAACTAATTATTGCTTTAATCTTTTCATTTGCTTTTGTAAGTGGACTTCAGGCTCAAAAGGTCTATAAGGTTGATTCAAAATACGATGCAGATATTAAGGTTTATTCAGCTAACAGTAAATACGATGCCGACCTTGTTGTTTACGAAGTTAGTAGTCAGTACGATGCCGACAAAGACGGATTATGGTTTTTCTGCAGCTCAAAGTACGATGCCAAGAAGAAGATTTATTTTGTTGATTCAAAATACGATGCCGACTTAATTATCTATTTTGCCGATAGTAAATACGATGCAGGATGGCGGGATAATTCCAAGATGCATTTGCTTAAATAAAAAAAAAGCCTCACAAAAAATGAGGCTTTTTTTTTGAGTATTTTTTTTTCTATGGCTTAAAATGAATTGGTACTCTAAATTCAAAATTCTTAACTCGTTTTACATCAACATCTTTAGTTTCCCAAACAGGCATTTCTTTTACAATTCTAATGGCTTCATTATTAAAAATCGGATTATCAGAACGTGTAATTTCTACATTTGTAACCTCTCCTTTTGGTGTAACTTCAAAATGCACATGTACTGTGCCGGAAAGACTATCTTTTCTTGCTTCTTCAGGATAATTGATATTGCTTTTCAAATATTTATGCAAAGCAGCATTACCACCCGGAAAAACCGGTTCTCCTTCTTTTTTATAAATTTCGGGTTTAGACAATTTTTCCTTTGATTGTGTCTTATACTCAGCTTTTCTGGTTGTATTTTTTCCTACAGAATTACTACTTTTTACAGGTTGCTTATACCCATTCTTACTATCGTGAATTCCTGCTCCAATTACAGCCGAGTTTTTCTGTAACAATTCGGTAATTTTTATATTTTTCATTCTAATTGAATAATCTAAAGCTGTTCTACCCTGAAAATCCTTTGCATTTATATCGCATTTATTTTCAATAAGATAATTTACAACCTTATAATTACCAATTAAGGCTGCAATCATTATTGGAGTTCTTCCCAAATGATCCTGCGCATTAATATCGTCACCATTTGTTAAGGCATTATAGACTTTATTAACATCTCCCGAGCGAGTTGCTTCATGAATATTTTGAGCAAAAGAATTCATTGAAAGAAAACCCACAAGCAAAAATAAAATTATTGTTTTCATAAATTTACGGTAATTGTTCTATTATTCGCACCAAAAACCATACCAATAAAAAAACCATAGCCATTAAAGAAAAATTTCATTAATAACTATGGTTTTTAAAATCTTATCTAATTATTGAAACTTTCTTAACTACCAATCCGGCAGGTGTTTGTAGATGGACTAAATATATTCCATCAGGTTGACCTGTAAAATCTATTTCAATTTTATTATCTGAAATATTCTTGCTAAGAGTTTTTTCAACTAACTTTCCGAAAGCATCAAAAACTTCAAAATTCACATTGCTAAAGGTGAAATTATCCATTTCCACAAAAACAGTATTTGAAGAAGGGACAGGATAAGCACGTATTCCATCTACGAAAAACTGTTTAACATCGGTTGCATCTGAGCAAACAATTGGGCTAATTGCATGCGACATAGTCATTTCCCAACTATCGGCATTGTCATAAGCATACCATGAATTATCGCTCCACTGTTCCCAAGCTGTATTAACTGCAGATTCTCCATTGTCGTTAGTATAAACAACTACTGTATCTCCGGCAGCAGTTGGTAAAACAACTCCAAGATAGAAATTTCCGGGAATTGTTATAGGAGAATCAAAAACTACTTCTGTATAATAACCGGCGCTTACATCAGAAATAATAGTAGAAATTGGGATATCCTTGTAGCCAATCATTGTGCCGGGAGCTCCACTAGCACCTGAATTGTTCCAAACTCCCACTCTGCAATTTCCGGATCCTGAAGCATATGCAAAAGCAATTAGAGCACCTTCAATTTTTGTATATGGTGCATAATCGTTAAAGAAATCAACTTTTGCCTTATCGCCGTAGCCGTTATTTCCGGCAAGATATCCCCCGGGACTTGCTCCATAAATAGAAAATGTTCCGGTTAATGGAAATCTTAAAGTATCGCAAACTGCAGTTCCAGCAGGCACAACAGTTATGTAAGCAGTTTTTGTTTCAGTATCTGAACTTGTTCCATCTGAAACAGTAAGAGAAACATTATAAGTTCCTGCAGTATTATATGTAATAGTTGGATTTGTGGCTGTTGAACTGGAAGGTGTTCCTCCTGTAAAAGTCCAGTTTCTTGTACTAATTGTTCCCGAAGATAAGTCTGTAAAATTAACTGTTCCTCCCACCACAACTGTGGTTGGACTTGCAGAAAAATTAGCCGTAACTCCACTCACAACACAAGGGTAATCTATTCCGGTTAATGTTGTGGCGCTTGTTGGCACAGGATCTAACCAAGGTTTAAGCTGATTAGCTGCGGTAGTTCCATTAGATTCCCAATGATAAGAAAATTTGCCGTAAATATCGGGATCGTTTGGAGCATCGCAGTAGGAACTTCCACCTGTTAATGTTCCCACAATCAGTTTGCTATTATTAAATAATGGTGAACCTGAAGAACCTCCTTCAGTTACGCCATGATTTGTTACTGTAGAAGCCCAATATACCAACCAATGAGTTGTGTTATATGTTGTTAATGTGGAAGTGTAAGTAGAAATCTTCTTAATATCTCCGGCAGGATGATGAATACAAACTCCTCCGGTACTGGCGGATGTTGCTCTTGTCCATCCATTATAATGCGGAACATAAGATCCAAAATTACTGTTATTTAATTCTAAAAGCAACATATCGGAACGTGTTCCGGCTGAGTTAATTGCCTCAGCTCTTTTTGTTGCTCCTGTAATAGAAACCTGATAATAGCCGGTTGTTGCTGCACATGTACTTGCTTCATAACCAAAATAAAAAACCCACTGATTATAATCTGATGCACTGGCTCCTTCACCGCAATGATAAGCCGATAAGAAATATGGAGTACAGTTTTGAGCTGTATTGTTTACCAAAGAACCTGAGCATAAATAACTGCCTGCTCCAATTACTATTGAAATTAATGCAACTCCTTTCTTTTCAGTTTGCCAGTTAGCACCTTCGGGACAATTAATATTAACTTCGCACCACTCACTTGCTTTAGTTGCCATAACCATACCAATTGGTTTATACGCATAGTTTACTCCATGAATATAAAGTTGTAAATTTTCAACAGTTTTTCCAGGTTGATAATACTCAATTGTTAATTCATCGCCTTTAATAAGTTCATTTGCAAACTCTTCTCCTTTTGGATTGTTTTTGCTTGTAAAAGCTCCAATTACTTGTTTTTTATCTTTTCCGTAAACAAATAATTTTCCTCCTACCGGAATCTTAAATTCCTTATAGAGCAAACCCAATGCCAGAGCATTCTCTGAACTAATTTTTAATCTCCAAATTTTCCCTCCGTCTGATAAATCAGTCCATGTTCCGGAGTTTTCAGGAGTTAAATCTGCATAAATATTTACTCCGTAACGTATTACATCTTTATTTGCTTCGTTAGCCTCATCTTCCTGCAATAGAAGATTAACATCGGGTGCCGGTAAAACTACATGGTCTATCTGGTCTCCAACAAGCTGATAAACAAAACTTGGAGGAGTTCCGCCCTCGCTAACCTGAGAATAAGCAGATTGCCAAAAACCTGCAAGCAACAATATTGCTAATAATTTAGTGGAAAAGTACAATTTTTTCATAAGAATAGATTTTAGTTAAACTTTTCAAAAATAAGTCAAATTTTGTATAAATACTTAGGCAATTCCCATTTTTATACCAATTTCACAAAGTTTTAACAAAAACCTACTTACCCAAAACTACCAACTTGCCGCAGAAATTCTCTTTACCTAAAATTCGTACAAAATAAATTCCTGAGGGCAGTTCGCTAATAGATATTTCGGAGCAAGATTCTAAGACTTGAAAAACCGAAACTATCTTTCCTGAAACATTGGTAATTGTTAGCTCGCAATTTTCTTCTAATCCTTCAACTTTAATAAAATCTAAGGATGGATTTGGAAAAATACGGATTCTATTTTCTTCAATTTCAGCAACTTTAATAGTTTCATCAGGTTTCATAATATCTAAAATGAGGCCTTCAATTACTGTTAAGCTATAAGGCATTTCTTCAGGTAATAAATACCATCCGTTATTTGATCCTCCCCAACCAAAGTTTACATGAAAATAATTGTCGGTATTATAACCATCTACCACTACATTGTGACCTGTACTCCAGGCTTCGTCTACTAAAGCCAAATGAGCAGGAAGAGTATCTTTAATGTTTTGCGCAAGTTTTGAATAAAGACTCGTGTCGCCGGAGTAGAGAATTTCTATTGTAGTACAATCGAATTTTAAGTAAGCATCGTATGCCTGATTAACTCCAAAAGTTCCCGAGCCGGATGATGTGTAAACCTGAGAAGCAGCTACTCCGCAAGCAAATGAAAGAGCAGCTTTATCGTCGTTTGTAAGCAATACATTATTTTCGTAATGTGAAGATAGAGTATCAAGCATTTCATTTAACAATGGAAACGAAGGAAATCCAATTGAGTCGAAATCGTCGTCAATCCAGTAATTCCTTCCGGCATAGCTATGATAATAATCGTCTGCGTCGGTAAAAAAAGTTCCATTTATTGTTTTATGAAAATTTAAAATCATTGCCATTGCAGTGGCAGGACAGCCAACATAGCTTCTTGTGCCTGTAACCGGGTCGAGAGGGCAATATTTGTTATAAGGTGCAGATTGAGTCCAGTTCGATTCTAACCAACCTCCGGTAGTGGTTGTTCCATCAGCAGGCCATTGTTGAAATTTGGGCCCGTTTTTGCTCTTATTTTCAATTAATCTACTCCATTCTTGTTTTATCTTTTCAATTTTTTCTTTTGATAGAAACCTAACCCCGGAAATACGATTAGAGATATCTGCACGTAATATTTCCATAAAACGTTCGTCATTATCTGTATTGTTTGAAAATGAATATGCCAATACAGGAGGTAGATTACTGTCTCCTGAAACTATCATGAAACCACAGGGACTTAATTCTGCAATATAGCATAGTAAATTACCATTTTCAATTACACTATTAATTTTCAACAATGAAAACTCCTTAGATTTTTTTAAATATTCAATCTTTGAATTAACTACGGCTATTGAAGTTGCTTCATCGACTTTTGAAGCAGTAACATAAAAAGTTAGAAAAAGTAGAGAGATAATTAATAGACTTTTTTTCATTAAATAATATATTGGTAAAAACGCAAATGTATGAAAAGAATAAAATAACTAACAAATGAAATGAAATTTATTTTCCCTGATGAATTGCATTATAATTGCAAACATGCAGACATTTTCCGCATTTTGTACATGCTTTTTGATCAATTTCAGCAATTTTTAAATCCCTAATAATAGCATGATAATCGTTACAGGCATTTAGTTCAATACAATCGCCGCAAGAAGTGCAATTAGAGCTAATATGAGGGGCAACATAATCCTCCGGTTCGTTTTTGTTTATTGCATCGTACTGACAAGCATCAAGTTCAATACAATCGCCACATTGAGTACATGCTGAGGTAATTAACGGCAAATGAGAATCACTGGGGATTTTTTTCGAAATAGCACCATAAGGACAAGCATTCAAACTTATGCAATCGCCACATCTGTCGCATATTTCGCTGTGAATTACAGGTGTTTCGAAGCCCTCGGGTTCAGTACTAATAATATGTCCATATTGACAACCATTGTTAACAATACAATCTCCACAATTTGTACATAAACCCTGATCAATAAATGGTGTATGAAATCCTTCAGGAATATCTCTTCTAATAGCACCGTACGAACAGGCAACATTATTAAAGCAATCGCCGCAATTATTGCAGAGATCTGTGTCTATAACAGAGGGGTGAGAATCTGCAGGAATTACTTTGTTCACTGCTCCGTAGGTGCAAGCAGTAAAACATTCGCCACAATGGTTGCAATTGGAAGAATCCTGTTGAACCTTACAAGGTATTATTTCATTCCAGGGGCAGGCATCAACACATTCTCCGCAACGCACACATAAGCTATGATTAATTTGAGCTTTACCTCCCACAATTGTTATGGCATTTTCCGGACAGGCAGATACACAATAATGTGGACCACACCCGCATGTTGACTTTACCCGGTAATAATCATAGCCGCCAACCCATGTTAAACAATTGCCCTGACTCTGGCAAACGTCAATACAATCACCACAACCAACGCAATTTGCAGAGTTAATTGTATAATCAATAACCGAAATATCAATTGCATTTTGTGAGCAAGTTGGAACACATTGCCCGCAATTTATGCAGTAAGCAGCTATTATGAAGTAAGAATAAGGAGTTATGGAGATTGCATTTTGTGAACAAGAACTGGTACATTGTCCACAATTCCTGCATAATTCATCATTTATTGAATAATCCATTATAGAAATATCAATAGCTTCCTCCGGGCAAACAGGAACACATAAGCCACAATTCCTGCACAAATCTTCATCTATAACATATTCAACAACAGAAATATCAATAGCATTTTCGGGACAAACCGGCATACATTCTCCACATTCTACACAATCGGCAACTTCAATAAAATAACCGATTTTAGATATTTTTATGGCATTCTCGGGACAAACCGGTACACATTCCTGACATTCTGTACATTCGGCAACATCTATACTATACTTTGATTTTTCGGGCAGAATAATTGCGTTATAGTAACAAGGTTCCAGACAGTCGCCGCAGCCAACACACTTATCTTCATCAATTTTAATAAGTGAATACGGACCTTCCTCTCTTTTGCAACCCTGAATTCCGGGTAATACCGAAATTACTGAAGCTCCAATAATAAAGGCCGAGGCTTTCTTGAGAAAATCTCGTCTTCCTTGCTCGTTTTTTTCGTTTTCTTCTTCCATAAAAAAACTAAATGGTTATTCTTAATTCAAGTCTGCCCAAATAAAATATTTCCAATAATTGTTTGGCAGTAATTCTGCTAAACATTAAAGTAAGTTTGGTATGTTTACCAAAGGTTTTTCCTACCGACATATCAATTT
Organism: Bacteroidales bacterium; assembly: GCA_016936815.1. Classification (GTDB taxonomy): domain Bacteria; phylum Bacteroidota; class Bacteroidia; order Bacteroidales; family GWF2-38-335; genus GWF2-38-335. The sequence continues at coordinate 2,415 of JAFGXD010000056.1, read as the reverse complement.
CCTGAAAATCAGTATCAGCAAATTGTTTAACAAGTTGTGCCTTAATTTGTGTTTTGTACTTCGGAAAATTATGTCTTCCTGCCATTTGAATCAGTGGCAAATCCACAACATCCATTCTTAATGCTTCGCCGGCAAAAAGATTGCTGAACGATGGAAAAACAAAAGCATTCTTATCAATGTCAATTTTATTGAAGTATCCTAAAGAAAATAATGTACGACTTCCATTGTCCCATTCTTTTGTTTTCTGGATTGATGGATTGATTACCAATGCATTATTATTTTCTTTAATATGTATAAGAGCCTCAATTTTTAATTCAACTCCAAAAAATTCAAGTTTAGAAAAAACACCCGTATAAAAAGGCATGGTGTCAATCCACGAACCAAATTCGCCGTACACCAAATAGCCAAGTTGTTTTAGAGGATTAAACTTGGGTTTAGTTTCATCATCCGATTCAAATTCCGAAAACTCTTCGAAACCGTCATCCGAAACTGCTTTAGATTTCTTTTTCCCTGAAGGATTCCAACTAACAATAAATGAAGCAAAATTGGTCTGCCCCGGCTTGTTGCCCAAATAGGCAAGATTTCTGTCTTTCAGCAAATTATACAGATAATGCACAGAGCAAAATGTTCCAAACCTCGAAAAATCTTTTCCCACCGTGGCTAATGAAAAATTATACTTCCAATCATCCTTGGTTTTTCTGTAACTAAGCCCCATCCCTCTTTCGTTTACTAAAAAGTAATCGTCGATTTTCATTGAATGTAAACCAATAATTAAATCATTTTTCTTATCTCTGAATCTGTAAAAAACTTCCCTTGCGCCGGGTTTAGACTGCTGAAACGGAGTTTTAAGATTTTCAGGAGCACCTAAAGAATTGTACCAACTCTTAAAGCCACCTTCAATATAAAACTGTGATTTTTTAAATGAATAGTCGAACCCAAGAAAAACCATTGCATTTCTAATTTCTCTGTCGTTCATAAAACCTTCGCCCAGAGTAACTTCGGCTGCCCAAAGCAGAGGTTTATCTTTAATAATTGGTTTAAGACTTGCTCCAAGTTTTGAACGGCACGTCCATTGCGAAAATGAAACAAATGAAGTACTTATAAACAGTATGAGCAAAAAATATTTAGCCAATTTTGCAATCATTTTTACAATGAATTATTTCCGGATGTTTTTTACTTTTTCTAAAGAAATGAAGGCCTTGCTTATTGCAAGCATCAATGCAATCGCCACAGGCAATGCAATCGGTATTGTTTAAAATGCTGAATTTTTCTTTTCTAATAATAGCATCCTGATTACAAGCTTTGCTACAAACCTTACATCCGGCACATTCGCCTTTAATGCCAATTACGGAAGCTCCGGGAATTTTACTTATTAATCCCAGGCTTAGACCAACCGGACAAGCAGATTTGCAGAAAGGACGGTAAGAAAACAAGGAAGTTAGCAATAATAATCCAAGCAGAATTACAGTAATTGTAAAATGATTATCGGGAATCATAAGAGAGAAAATAGCCTTAAAAGGGTCTATTTTGCAAAAATAAATCGATCCCATAACAGCCAGTTGAATAACTAAAGCAACAAGCAGTGTCCAACGAATAATTTTCATTACCCTCATAGCAGTTTCGCCCCTAAATATTGCAAAACGAGCAGGCAAATACACAAACTCCTGAACAGCACCTAAATGACAAATCCATCCGCACCAAACTTTTCCAAATAAATAAGTTAGAGGAATTAGTCCCAAAAACCACAAAAGATTTTGCCATTTAAAATCGTAGCCCATTATGGCCAAAAAAGTATCCTGAATACTGGATAACATGCAAGGACATCCACCATTGTAAAATCCAAAAAGAAACAATGATCCCAAGAGAAAGAAACCTCTAAGACTTCGAGTTTGTCGAAATCTAACAAGAATTCCGGCTAATAAAGTTAATGCCAAAGCATAAAGAGTCCATCTGAGAGTACGATTTTTTAAATCATCCGAAGGCACAAATTCAGCTTCATCTCTGGTTTCTGCAATTTTCTCATCTTCTGCAACCTCCTCAAACTCTGAACCTGCTTCATCAAATTCTTCAAAATCATCGAATTCATCGGAGCTGTTTAGTGTAGTATCCTCCTGATTTATTGAGTCGTTAACCTGAGGAACATTAAACCCGGTTGCAAAAAAAGTAAAACTTACAAATGCAAGTAAAATTAAATATTTTCTCATGAAGTGAAAATTATTCCTTAACAGGCTCACCAATAAGAGAAAGAGCGCCAAAACCACCTTCTTTATCGCAAGAACGAGTGGCATTAAGAACCAGTTTTCCGTCTTCTGTGCCGGTAACCTCAAGTTTTATTAATCTTGTATAAACACCTTCGGAAACCTTAACCCAATCTTTTGCACCGGCAACCTTAAGGCCTTTTGTTTTAAATTTGGT
>JAFGXD010000055.1 GCA_016936815.1 Bacteroidales bacterium | reverse complement strand
TAATAGGTTACTTGTTCTCTGAAAAATGGATCGTCAATAAGTTTGTCTTCGTTGCCTATCTTGTGTTCTAGCTCAATTAAAACGGATTGAATTTTTTCAGAAATATTAGAATCAAGTTTATTTCTGTATTGTTGAATATTATAATAAACTGTAAACCCGGCTATTATAACTAATGAAAGTAGAAGTATGGAAATTATTGATATTTGAATTCTAAGTTTGAAATTTAGATTAAAACCCTTTATTAGTTTTGGTAGGTAATTAATTAGTAGTGTAAATGAATACAAAAGATAGAAAAATACAAAAACATAAGAAAATGAAACAAAAATATCTAATATTCCGGGCTGAGGTTTACTTACAACAATAAGGTTTTCATCATCAAGTTTATAAAGAAGGTGGTGATAATTGTCGAAAAAAGATTCAGAAAATTCATTTCCTGAATTGCCATAAACGCTTGATTCCATGCTGTATTCGTAATCGCCTGATTGGGTAATAAGCTTTCCGTTATTGTATTTTGCGTAGGAATAATTTTTTAGAAGAGGCGATTTTTTCTGCTTATTTTCAAGGAGTAAATCAGGATATCCCAACTCTTCAGAAATAAGTCTTGAATCAAGTTGAATAAATAGTAAACCCGGTATTGAATCGTTTTTAGTTAAAAATGGAAGCTTTCCCAGATATGAAATTCGTCCATTCAAATTATCAAGAAAATAGAAGTTAGTTTTTGGTATAGGAATTTGGTTCTTTAATACAAAATCGTAATATTCGTAGCAATTATAAACATTAGCAGATGGTTCAGGTAACAGGCTGTCGTTAGGGTAACAATGTACAATTTGAAAATCGTATTTTGTAAGATATCCATTAAAATAATAGTTCCTGAGATGTTTTATTAATTGGAGATTATTTTCGGAATAGTTTTCTAAATATTCCTTTATGGTTTCATCCTCCAACATTTTCTTTTCTTTTTTTTCCAACATTATTTCAGTTACTAAATCTCGCTCTGTTGCAAGACCTGTCGCTATTATTTTTCGCTTTTCCAATTCTTTAATTTCCGATAAATTACTTATTAATATTACGTTGTACATAGAAAGTACAGCCATAATTAAAAGAATAATATAATTCTTAAAGCTATTATTAAAAAATATCGCGAAACAAATAAAAAAATAGATTAATAATCCCGAAAGTATAAATCCCCAAAAAAAGAATTCAGGAATAAAATGAAACAAGGGTATAAAAAATACAATAGCTAATGAGAAAACAGTTGTTTTATTTATTATTGGTTTAAAGGTTGATAAGATGCTGATAATTAATAGAATAACGGAAGAATATGCTAAAGCAATTATTAAAAATGCTATACCTGAGTAAATTGAAAGTCCAAATACTTTAAATGCCTGTAATTCCATACTTGAATTGAAAACCAAGCTTATTATCAATTCATTAACATTATAAAGTAGTGAAAAAGAAACTATCAACAAGCACAAAAGAATTGCAAAAGAAAAGTTCTTGTATTTTTTTAAAAAAAATTTGCCTACTGAAAAATGTTTATGAAATGAAAGGCTAAAAACAAATAAGAAACTTAGATAAAGTAAAACCCAACCTAAAGATGGAAAGTTTGTGGATGCTGCAAATATTTTTGGAGAAAAAAGCTCTGAATTAATTATTACATCAGAAAATTCTGTTAATCTAAGAATATATAATACAAGAACAAAATCTATAAACAAAGCCAATAATAAAAAATTTGGGTTAAGTTGTTCCTTTAAAGCTACTACCATAACGTAGAAGAAAATTAATAGAAAAATTAGACTTAACCCATAACAGAAAAGAATGAAATTTTCCCAACCTATGTTATGTATGTTTTGATTCTTTGGTATTAAGCTAAGTATATAATTCCCTTGTTCGTCATTAACAGCATAGGCCTCCGGAGCAGGAAGTACAGTAATTAATATTTCAGGACTTAAAGAAAAATCGGGATGAAAATCGTTCGTAAGAAATTCGTTTTCAAATGGATATTCTTTCTTTATCCATGCCAGACATACTATTATTTGATTATCAATCTGATTCCATTTTGCTAGATACCATGCATTACCCAAAAAAACAACCTCTCTGCCTAAAACAGATGTGGAAAACAAACTTGAAACAGATAATGAATTATTTGTCCAAAATTTTAAGCTGTCGTTTCTAAAAATTAATAAATCGTATCCATCATTTGCTTTATCGAAAATATAATTTCTATTTTTCTCAATATATTCATTAAGAGTATTCTCTTTAAGATGCTTTGATAATTCTAATACATAGTTTTCAACTTCTTTTTGTTTCGCCTCTATAACTTTTTCAAAATCCTCTACATTTATTATTTGTTTTCTTATATGAATTTCACTCCTTTCTAAACTTATGCCAAGTATAAAAAAGACCAAAAACAAACCAAACCAAATGTAATATTGAGGTTTAAGAATTTTCATTATTTTTATAAAAAATCAATAAAAAGATAATATTAATACTTCTTAGCCAAATCCTTGTCTAATACATAAACACTTAACTGTATTGCTCCTTGCTGATTGTACCCAAATTTTGTTTGCAGGTTACTTATTAGCAAGGTTACATCTCTTCTCAAGCGACTATCGTATTTCTTAAACGACTCATTTCCAAAATCCATTATTGCATTTCTAAAGTTCTTATTTTCGTTGTATGGAGCTAATGCATTTTCTTTTAAATTGCGGGTGTATTTTTGAAATAAGGTCGTATAAAGCTCAGTATCAGTTATCTTCTTCCCTTTTACCTTAATATCCTGAGATAAAGTATTTGTAATATATTCAGTCTGAATGTCGTCGCGATACGACCTTCTTTCTTTTAAGGTACTTGTTGTTCCAAGAAAAATAGCTTCAATATTTTTAAAATAATCTTCATCTAAATCTATTACATCCCCCGTATATTCACAGTTTATTGTTGTTCCGGGATCGAAATTTACTGCATAAATGTAATTTAAAATGTCTCTCGATATTTGCTTTTCGTTGTAATAATAAACCGATTCCTTAACTTCCTGCAATACATTATAATCGTAAAGATGTACAAGAGATTCAATAAAACCATCGGGAACTTGTTTTTTTAATTCCGGCATTTTATCGAAAAACTCTGTAACCAAATCCATTGTAAAAAGATTCTCTTGCTTTGCGTTCTTAAGTAGAAAACTATTAAAAACAGAAAGTGACTGTCGTCCCGAAAATCCCATTTTTCCTTCAGATTCCGATTCACCAAGTATGTCTTTTCTAACCTGACGGGAAAACCTTCTCAAATCCTCTTCTGTTAACCAATCCGGTATTTTTCCTGTGTAAATATCCATTTTCAGCAACAAAAAGTTCCTATCCTGATACTTGCTGTAAATCTCAGGTTTAGAAAGCCATTTTTCTATAGCAGGTGAAAGAGTATTTAATCGGCTGGAGATAATTATTTTTGCGAAATTCTTTAAAACCCTTGGTAAAAACCACGATTCCAATTTCTTTCCAAATTTGTTCTGGTATATTTCAACTTCAGTATTATAATCTAAAATATATGGAATATTAGTTGTTATTATTCTGTCTTGAAACGATTTAACATTTTCGAAATGAATTTTATCTTCCGGGTTTACCAATCCCATAAAAAGACTGGTTATTTTTTCCTCAATTGTTTCTACTTTATGAACGCCATCGCTTATTATTCCGTGAAGGCTTTTCAATCGTTCAATATTATTTTCTTTAATATCCATAAGCGCCATAACTCCATTATTGGTATTAGCAAGGTCGGAATATATGTACTTAATATCGTCAGTTTTTAGCAAATCGCTTATAGATTTCTGCAAATTGGGGTTTGAAATGGGTTTAATCATTCTTTGATCGCCCGGATTGAAAACAGAAACGCCTATTCCAAACTTCCTGTTAAAGGTCATTCTTCTGGCATTAACCATATTAAAAACCAACATAGGATCGCCCACTTTTTCGAACAAATGTGTGTAAATTGATGTGCAAATACTACAAGGATTGTCTTTTAATACCCATTCATATTCTTTTGTATTGAAAAGTTTTTCCTTAAACTGCTTCGAAGGAATAAGTTCGTCGAGGAATTTCTTGCGGAACGATTTAGGTACTTGCAAAATAGGATGATCGTGGTTTGGACAGCCAATTTCCAGATATTTGTTTTTTGCTGAAAGGTTTTTTAGTTGATCCGATAATTCCGGATCGTTTGTTTCTGCAGCAAGCTTATGTAGTTTACTACCAAGATGTTCGCTTCCTTTAATTTTTTCTATATCAAGTTTCCAAAGGGTTTCGTACATTGTTCCCCAACGGGTTTTTGAGTATTCCTCTAGTTTTAAAAGAAGATTGTTAAGAAACGTACTTTTTCCGGAACCGGGAGGACCTTCGAAAAGATATATTCTATTATTTTCAATTCCTTTTTTAAAACCTTCAACCAAATTCATAAATCTATTGGCAAAAAGTCTGTCGGCAAAAAACGGATCGTCGCAACCGGTATAAAAAAGGTCGGTACAGTTGTATTTTACAAATCCTACGGAGTCTTCGGTAACCTCAAAATCGTCTTCACCATCGCCGATATAATGTTTTATCATATCATAGAAAAGCTGAAAAATATTTCTGAAAACTAAATCGGGTTCCTCTGAAGCCATAAAAAGGAAATCGTTAAAAGAAATAGGTTGAATTTTCTCGTTTTCCTGAATATCTTTAGAAATGCGTATCAGGGCTTCCAGTCGTCTGGCTTTTTCCTGTATTTTTTCAAAATCCTGATTTTTATTTTTTGCTCTTAACATATTTGCTACAGGTTCTGTTTGGTTACTTTCTTGTCTTTTATGGTATAAAGAACTTTTCTTAGTTCGTATTTTGGTTTTTCGTTTTGATTTTGCGGTTTTTGAACTACAATATCTGTTGTTTCCAACTGAACCTGTCCACCCCATAGAAATTCTAAACCTAATAAGGTGTCGGGCACAAATTGCTGAATAAGTTGTTTACCTTCAAAATGATGAACCATGTACAAGTTCTCATCGGAGGTTTTTGCTTTGTTTACTGAAATTCTGGGCGGATGATACAAAGAATCAATTAACATTTTCTTGTAATCGGCAGCTTTTCTGCTTTTTACGTAATATTGAATTACATTTCTCGATTGATCTAAATGCTGACCAACTACAAACAGGTTGTGTTCATCAACAAAATCCTGACTTACATAAGAGTTTATAAGAGTGAAATCGGAAAAATGTTTTCTTAGTTCAAAAATTGTCTCTTGGCCTTTTCCTGTTTTTCTGTCGAAATTCTCTTTAGCCTGAAAGCTGTCTAAAACCTGAAAATCTCTGGAAATCTGACCTTTATTGGCCAGATTTTCAACATGCTCAATAAGTCTTAAACCTATTGCATAAGGGTTAAGACCAACTCTTCTGAGAGCAGTTACCCCTGCATTAAGTTTTGCATAGCCAATTTCGTGCCCGGCAATTCTGGGGTCGGATCTAAAAAGTTTATCGTGCCAGTAACTTGCCCAACCTTCGTTAATTATTTTGGTGCGAATTTGCGGTTGAAAATACAATGAAGTATTTCTTACCACATTCATTACCAACTTCATCCAGCTATTCGATTCCTTACGAAGAAAAGGTGAATTGTCGTGAATAAACTGTAATACATCCACAAATTCTTTTTCTCTTTTATTAGAGTGTTTTTCGAATTTTGCCTGAAATTCGGGGTATTTGCTTTTTACTTCTGAAAAGAAAAGCGATTCGGCTTGCTCTTTATTAGAGTCACGCAAGTTGTTATACCTTTCAATTTCCTTAAAAATTTCATGCCCGGGAACTTTCACTATTTCCTGAAGAAAAACATCGAAATAGAAAGTAATGGCAGCTGTGGGGTCAAGTTTTGTGTTGTAGTTAAGTGCAGAAATATAATCGAAATATCCAACAATATTATCTATACTTCTGCTAAATTCAATAACATAATCAACCCACCTTCCGTGTTCGGATCGCAGATTGGCAATTAATCTTTTATCGGCAAGAGCCTTTCCAACAAAATCGTCGTTCCAGGTATTTTCGAACATTTTGTTGTTCTGGAAAAAATCTATATGAGCAAGTACATGATAAAAAATCATGATGTTCATCCAATCGGGATTATTATCGTTGTAAAACGAAATGGCAGGTCTTGAGTTGATTACAGTTTCATAAGGATTATTTGGATAAAGTTTATATTTACCATGTCCTTTCAGAACTTCCACATCGTGAACCCAATAATCGTAAAGAGTGGGAATCATAACCTTTGGAGAAAGGTCAACCATATCTTTGTTGGTCACAATATATTCCAATGTTTCATTGTCGAACGAAAGCCCCGCATCTCTGGCACGAACCTTACATTCCTCCATTATTTTCTTTGTTCTTTGGTCAATTAGTTCCATCTGCCTTATGTTTTATCAACTAACTAATTTCTTAATTCCTTCAATTATTCTTTCTTCCGAAACGCCTGTGGCCACCATTGCGTCCATTTTCAACAAATCTGCTCTTTCTTTCAGCAAGCCTGAATCTATTATATTTTTTTCCACGGTAGTGGTTTTAGAATCGGGAGTCCATGCATTTTTTGCAACGGTAATACCCAACCTGTTTGCAAAAGTTAGAGTTTGTTTAAGAGTTTCAATAAGTTCTTTACCATCCGAATCCCAATCGTCGCCGTCGGTTCCATAAAAAACATAAATATTATAGTCTACTTGAAGTTGCTCTTCTTCCACAATTTTATTCATTAGCTTAAAAGCCGGAGCCACTCTTGTTCCACCTGCAACCTGAGAGCTGTAATATGTATAAAAATCGGGAACTTCCTTTGCTTCGGTATCGTGCAAAATAAATCTGGTAACAACATTATTCTGATATTGATACATTAGCCACGAATAAATTAGAAGATGTTGTGTGGTAACAAGTTGAGTTGGATCTCCCTGCATTGAACCCGAGTAATCTCTAAGAAAAAAGACAACAGCTTGTGTTTCAAAATCTTTTTCTCTTGAAAGAATTCTGAATACCATATCCTGTGGATTTAGCAACATATTATCGGGCGAAAACGGTTCATTTTGCTTTATTCTTCCAAGCATAATATTTGTTTTCACAAGTCTTCTTAATGTTGCTTTTTTATCGAGAATCTGACCAAAGCCTCGGTTTCGGTCGGTTAAATCGTATGTGTATTTAGTAAAAGATCGTTTCTTACCCTTATCTTTCAAATTTGGAAGCGAGAATTTTTCAGTAATAATTTTCCCCAAATCGTAAGCTTCTGAGGTAACATCATGGTCGGAGCTGTCGCCTTCTCCTGCACCCTGACCTTCGCCTTCGCCCGGCTGGGGTTGAGCTTGTTGTTCGCCGATTACATCACCTTCTTCGCCTTCTCCGGCACCGCCTTCTCCAGATTCCTCTTCTTCTGTAACAGAATCGTCGTGGTAGAATTTTGGTTCGGTAGTTGAAGGTACAACAACCACTTTTCCCTTATCGGTTTTTGAAGGTCTTACTAGTTTCCCAAGCCTTATTCTTCTGGGAAAGCCGTCTTCTTCACGTTTCTTATCTTGTTCAAGAAGCTCATCAAGAGTTTTAAGAGCAGATATCAAATCCATTCCGGGTGGAATAAATTGCTGAAAAGCCAATAAATCGTGAAAATCGTAAAAACTCGTTTTTGAACTTGCTTTATTATACTCTTGCTCAATTGCCTCCAGATTTTTACAAGCCTGCATCTCGTTAAGAATTACAGCTTTATCTTGCTCGGAGAGTTCCCTGTTGAGATATTTTTCAAAAATATGATTCAAATATTTGCTCATAATTGTTAATCCGGGATGAGTAGCCGGCTTATGGGAAAATATTACGATTTATTTTCCCATAGCGGCATAGTTTATTTTTTTAATTAGCGTCGTCCTGAGTGCAGAAATACTCAATGGTTTTCTGAGCACAGGTGGTACAATAACCAAGTTTATCAATCATAGTCTCAATCATTCTGTTGTAGAGTTTCTGATTTTCCTCGTTGGTTCTGTTAGAAAGAGCACCCACAAGACTTCCTGCTCCTGCAACATCCGATTTTAGTCTAACATCGGTTACTGCTTTTACCAAATCGTTGTTATCCATAAAGTTATAATTAGGGTCTTTAATCATTTTCTGACCATAAATTTTGGATATTGTGGTTCGGTATGACTGTTTTTGTTCCTCGTTTTTAAGTCCCATACGTTCTTCCACAGAGTTAATGAAAGTTTCGTCAATTTTTAGTGGAACAAGTTTGCCTGTTTGTGGATCGCGGTAAGTCCATATTTTGTCGGCACCAAGATTTTTGGCATCAACACCAATTATCATATTCACATAATTAAGCACATCTTTTTCTACGGCATTAGGTTCGTCCATGTATGCATTAAATATGGTTGTCATTATGTTTTTGCGATGCAAACCTTTTGCAATTTTAAGATCGGCCAAATATTTTGCTCTATCGCCCGGTTCCTGAACGTAATCGAGAATAACAGCTTCAATAGCTCCAAAAATGTCGCCTGCGTACATACATTTTCCTTCCTGAGTTCCGGATTTTTCGAGCAGCATTTGTATAGCACGACCAAGATTTCTGTGTCCCAAACCCTTCTGACCAAACCGTTTTGTAACATCGGGATCGCGGTTAAGGTCGTCGATTACTTCCGAAAGCGTTTTAAGGCTTTTTTCACCTGCAACTTCTCCTGCCGAAAGTTTCATCATTTCAACAGGGGTAAGTTTATCGTTTGCAGGCATTCTGGAAAGAATAAAAGAAACCGAAATTGCATAATTCAGATTTGGGTCTATATGCAGTTTTTCTCCTGTAAAGGTAGTTTTATCAACTCCACCAATGCTGTAAGCAGTAAGTTTTTCCTGAAGTCGGTAATTTGTATTATGCGACATATAGGTTAATCGGCAACGGTCAACTATTGGAGCCTGTTCTTTTTCTTCAAGGAATCTGGAAAATTCGGAGTTGTTACTGGTAGCAACAATTAGAGTATCAAGAGGCCATTTAAAACCTTCAATATCAATAGTTCTATTTTGGATTACTCCCAAATAAACTTGAACAAGATCCTTTTTATTCTTAAAAATTTCGTCGGCAAAGTGAATTCCACCGCCGGCTACTCTTGCAAGAGCACCTCTTCTAAGGTCGAATCTGTATGGATTATCGGTATCGGTAATATGCAATAATCTTGAAATAGATTCTTCGCCAAGCAAATCTACAGCAGATGAAGTAATTTTATCTTTTGCGGCATATTTTCCGGTAAGAGTTCCTCTTGATTCGGAAATTGGAATTTGGAAAATATCAATAAAACCTAAAGCTTTGTTAATATCGTTGTCGCAATAATCTTTAATTTGCTCTAAAATGTAGCTGGAACAAGCCCCAAGAGGTCTGTAGTTTTTGTACATTTTTTTAATTTGATCATCTTTCAGACCACATTTTTTCAGAAAATCTATATTTTGGTTTTTATCTTCAAAGAGATTCATAGCCAAAATCATAGGATCTTCGAAAGTTTGAGATTCTATATGAGTAATTTTTCCGTAACCACCTAATTTGTCTAAACCTGTGAATTTAAATGAATACCTTCTGTTTTCCGGGATTGCAATAAATTCTCGATATTTTGTACTAAGGAAATCAACAAAAAATGTTTTTCCGTTTCCCGGTTCTCCTATAAGAACAAAAGCCATTTCTGAAGATGAACCACCTTCGGCAGCATCTTTAACGAAAGATACGAAGCTGTTAATTTCATCGAACATACCAATAATGTGCTTTTTTTCCTCTCGAAAAACCTTAAAATCGAAAGTAGATCTGCCGTTAACAGTAACCTTATCGATTTTGTCGTCGCCGTCAAGTATCATTCTTGTAACAGCCTGAAACACGTTTTCGAATCTTCTTTTTCCTGCTGCAACATTTTCCACATGCACCTGCAGGCTTGATTTAGTACCCGTTGTAGTTATTCTTTTTTGAGCCATGGAAGAGCCTCCTGTTTAAATTAATAATTGTCCACAATTTACTAATAAAAGATATTACTAGGTTGTAAATTCTTGAAAATTTACAAACAAATAATTAATTGACTTGATTTTTAGAAAGTTGAGAAAAGAACAATCTCTTTAAGTTTGATGAATTTCCTTAGGATAGCAAAGGAAGTATTTTTTTACATTTCTTGAAAGAACAGAAATATTTAACATGTCTGAAGCTTCGGCAATATCTACCAGCTCGCCATTTTTATACAGGATGTTAATTTTTTCGTCGTTTGCAGAATATGCATAATTAGTAATGGATTCTGTAAAAACAAAATAATCAGCATCTTGAGGTGAAATTTTCAGATTTTTAATTGCCTTATTCCGTATTTGGTTTACCTGATTTTCATCGAAAGGAGAATTTTGAAGCATTATTTTAAACAGTTTTCTTTCAATCATACATTTTGATAGATAAGCGAGAACAAAATCGGAATGAGAAGTCCACACTTTTATTGATGCCATTATGTCATAATCGTCGAGTTGAGAAAAAAGCTTCAGTACCTTAGAATCCTTCGTATTTTCAAAATCCTCAATTTTCACGCTATTATTAAGAAAATATGCAAGTGAAGGTGTTGCAAAAAGATTCTCACCGTTTTGGGACAAAAATCTTGCTCTTTTAAGAGTTTTTACCAAAAGCTGTTCGGCAGAAATAACAGTTTTATGAAGGTAAACCTGCCAATACATAAGTCTTCTGGCAACCAGGAACTTCTCAATAGAATATATTCCTTTCGATTCCACAACAAGCTGGTCGTTTACAACATTCAGCATTTTTATTATTCTATCGGAGCCAACAACTCCTTCAGTAACACCTGAAAAGAAACTGTCTCTTCTAAGATAGTCAAGTCGGTCAACATCTAATTGACTTGAAACTAGTTGATGAAGGAATCGTTTTGGATATTTATCCTGAAAAATCTCTATTGCTAATTCTAATTCACCACCAAATTCAATATTTAGGCAATTCATAAAAGCGGCAGATATTTTCTCATGATTAATTCCTTGAACTATTGAATATTCCAATGCATGGGAAAATGGGCCATGACCTATATCATGAAGCAAAATTGCTGCTAATACTGCAAGTTTTTCTTCTTTAGTAATTGTATGTCCTTTTGCTTCAATTGTTGAAATTGCATTATCCATTAAATGCATAGCTCCAATAGCATGCTGAAAACGAGTGTGATATGCTCCCGGATAAACAAGATAGGTTAACCCCAGTTGTTTAATTCTTCTTAGTCTTTGAAAAAAAGGGTGTTCAATGATATCAAAAACCCTGTTGGAAGGTATGTTTATAAACCCGTAAACAGGGTCGTTCATTATTTTGCTTTTTACCTGAGAATTCATAATTTATAATTAACTCTCAAACTTAGCAATTTTATGTACAATATTTAAAAATCTTATGAAAAAATAATTTTTGTTTTGCTTTATTTTATTCGAATTTGTTCATTTTTCTCGACTTAGGTAAATTTTGTTCTTTTGCTAGAAAAGTCGGTTTTATCTAAAAAATGCAAACAATCTGTTAATAAAGTTAATGATTGGTTAACGCAGAAATTTTTCTACAACAATGGCAGGTTTATTGAGTTATAATAAACAACAACGATTTCTATCCGTTTTTTCATAGTAATGTTTTTAGGGTTAGCGACCGCGGGAAAAAAAGCCCGCGGTTTCTTTTTGTGCAGCATTTCAAAAAAAAAATCGTCTTTGTGTAACAATTTGCATTTTAGTTCGTCATAAACTTTATATTTGACATGAAAAATAAACTTAGAAAAATGGCAATAAACAGAATATCGGTAGTACTCTTTATCTCTTTCTTTTCTTTGCTCAGCATGGGGTTTGGTCAGACTAACCGTATCGATTATTCACAAAAAACTATTTATCCTATTTACAATAACGATGCTTTTAATTATGTTCCTGAGAATATTTTAAGGAATATTGTTTACAGTTCGTGTAACGGAATTTTAATAATGGAAATTAAGAAACCCGAAAGCGGAGAGTTTTCTGTAAGTGTAAAAAATCAGAACAATATTACCATTTTAAGCGACACAATTATTTCAAACGGAAAAGATATAATAAAAACATACGACCTTTCCGAAATGGCCGACAAAAAAGTTACAATTACAGTAAAGCACGGCGACAAGATTTCAATTCAAAGTAGAATTATCTAGTTATTGAAATAAAGAACCGTTTTCCGATTGAAACTATTTAGAAACCTTTTTTCTTCTAAAAACTGTTCTTAAGTTTTCGCGGTAGAAAACGAAAATTAGAAAAATACCCAAAAAGATTGTTGCTACTGCAATAGAGAGTTTTCCGGAATCTAAATCCAAAAACCTGTGCACAAAATAAAGAGAAATTGCTAAAAAGAAATAAATTGCCAGTGAACGGAGGTCGTAAGTAATTTTATAAAACTTCTTTCCCCAGAAAAAGGAAATAAGCATCATGGTTAAGTAGCAGAAAAAAGTAGCCCAGGCAGCACCTCTAAAGCCAAATTCGGGAACTAAAACAAAATTCAATCCCAGAGTAATTACCATACCAATAATTGCAATTATTGCCCCGTAAATAGTTCTGTTAGTGAGTTTATACCAAATTGAAAGATTAAAATATATTCCAAGGAAAAGATTGGCAAGCAAAATTAATGGCACAATATCCAATCCTTCTCTAAAAGGAGCACCAATAAAATACTTAACCACGTCTATATATAAAGTAACCCCTAAAAAAATAAGCAAGCCGAAAATTGTAAAATATTTCATTACATCGGCATAAGTCTTTTTAGAATTTTTCTCCTTCTCCTGCGAAAAAAAGAAGGGCTCGGCAGCATAGCGAAACATTTGTGTGAAAATAGTCATTAATACAGCCAATCTATAGTTTGCCGAATATATACCCAACTGATCCATAGCATTTTCACTATCGCTTATTAAATATTTTAGAATAATTTTATCGCCATGCTCGTTAATTATTCCTGCAACCCCTACAACAAGCAGTGGTAAAGCATATTTCAACATTCGTAAAAGAAGAATAGGACTAAACGAAGGCTTAATTTTTATAATTTCAGGCAATAAGAGTAAAAGAGTAAATGCTGAAGAAAGGAAATTTGCAATAAAAATATACTCAATTGAAATTTGAACTGAGTGTGGATCGGGGGCAGACCACTTTTCGTAAAAAAAAGCAGCATTTAAGCCAATATTAATTGCAACACTTGAAAACTTTATAATGGCAAATTTAAAAGCCTTGTTTTCCTGACGGAGCTTAGCAAAAGGTATTGAAACAAGAGCATCAACGGCTACAATACCTGCAATCCATAAAATATATTCCGGATTGCTTGCATATTGAATTAGCGAAGAAATAGAACCGGAAAACATAAAAACCAGTAAAACAAAAATTAGAGAACTAATTAGTATTGAGCCAAATGCCGTGCTAAAAACTCTATTCTTATTCTTTTCAGCTTCGGCAAAACGAAAATAAGTAGTTTCCATTCCGTAAGTAAGAACTACCAATAAAACAGCTACAAAAGCATATAATTCGGAAAAAACCCCATATTCACCCTTATAAAAAATGTATGTAAAAAAAGGTGTAAGAAGCAGATAATTAAGTACCCTGGGCACAATTGTACCAAGTCCATAAATCATAGTCTGACCTGCTAATCGTTTTAAAGGATTCAAAATTTCAAGTAATTATTAATAAACAAACGTAATTGATTTTTTTTAAAAAACATAAATCAAATAGAAAAAATGCAAACAGCCAACAGCTAAAAGCTAAAAGCTAACAGCTAAAAACCCACAACCCGATATGTCCTATTTTTCATATTGCTTTATATCATATATTTTCTAGGTCTTTTTTGTTTATTTTTGTAACATTACAAAATATTAGAAATTTTAAAATTTATTAGATATGGAATTCAACATCGAAGACATTAAAAGCAAGCACAAACTAATTAAATCGTGGTCTTATAAATGGGCACCAATCGACAAAGGTTATAACAACCGCACCTTGTATGTAAATGTTGGAACTTCTGAAATTGCAGAAAAACCTGTAACACCTTTAATGAAAGAAAAATTTATTGGCGGTAAAGGTTTTGGTCTAAAAATGCTATGGGATGCCACAGATGCTAAAACTCCATGGAACGATCCTAAAAATGAAATAGTAATTTCCGGAGGTCCTATTTGTGGAATTACACAATATTCCGGTACCGGCAAAGCAATAGTTGTTAGTATTTCACCACAAACGGATTCAGTAATGGACAGCAATGTTGGTGGTTTCTACGGTCCTTTCTTGAAATTCTGTGGTTTCGATGCAATTGAAATTCAGGGAAAATCAGATAGAGAAGTAATTGTGGTAATTGACGAAACCAGAGAAGTAGTTGAAATTATTGAAGCTCCTTTGGAAGCAATTGATAGTCACGTTCTTGCCGAACAACTTACAGAAATGTATGCCGACGATGAAAAAGATAAGAAAAACATTGCAGTTGTATCAGCAGGTCTTGCTGCCGACCATTCTCTTATTGGAATGTTGAATTTTAGTTTTTACGACAGCAAAAGAAAGGTTGTTCGTCTTAAACAAGCCGGAAGAGGTGGAATTGGAACTGTTTTCAGAGATAAAAAAATAAAAGCTTTAGTTGCAAAAGTTAAAGGTATTAAAGGAAATCTTAATAACGTTGTTAACCTTGAAGCAATTATGGAAAGAGGCAAACGCTTTAACAAAGAAATGCGCGAGCTCGACGACAAACAATGTGAAATGCGTTCGAAAGGAACTGCCCACCTTACAAACGTAATGAACGATTACGACTTGTTACCTGTTAACAATTTTAAATACGGAAGTCATAAAGATGCCGACAAAATTCATGGTGAAGTATGGAAATCCTTCTTTACCCAAGGAGTACCCGACGGCTGTTGGATTGGATGTAATATGTCGTGTGCCAAAGGAGTTGATAATTACCTTTTACGCACAGGTCCTTATGCAAATACAAGAGTTATTGTTGACGGTCCCGAATACGAAACAACTTCATCAAACGGTTCAATAATGGGTATTTTTAATCCCGATTTTACCATTGAAACAAATTTTTATTGCGACACATACGGTATCTGCACCATTACATTTGGTACAATAATGGGTTTTGTTATGGAATGTTATGAAAATGGCATTTTGAATGAAGAAAGAACAGGTGGACTTAAATTGAATTTTGGTAATGCCGATGATGCAATGGAAGTTCTTCATCAGATGGCCAGAGGTGAAGGTTTTGGAAAAATTGCAGGACTTGGCGTTAGAAAAATGAAAGAATTATTTGCAGAAAAAGGCTGGGGTGACCCAAAATTTATGCAGGATATTGGAATGGAAAACAAAGGTCTTGAGTATTCACAATACGTTTCTAAAGAATCTTTGGCTCAACAAGGTGGTTATGCAATGACCAACAAAGGACCGCAACACGATGAAGCATGGCTAATTTTTATGGATATGGTTAACAATCAGATTCCTACTTTCGAGAAAAAAGCCGAAGCACTTCATTACTTCCCGAATTTTAGAACATGGTTTGGACTAATGGGATTGTGTAAATTACCATGGAACGACGTAGAACCGGAAGATAACCATTTGGCCGATGAGCCGGCAAAAGTTCCTGAGCACGTAGATAATTATGTAACCATTTACAACGCAGTAACAGGCAACAATATTAAAAAAGAAGATATTGTTCCAATGTCTGAAAGAGTTTATAACTTCCAAAGAATCTTTAATTTAAGAAGAGGCTATGGAACAAGAATTCACGATGCACAGCCTTATCGTGCTGCCGGGCCTGTAACGGAAGAGGAATACGAATCAAGACAAGAAAGGTACGATACTCAGCTAAAAGATATTCTTAACGTTAATCCTGAAGGAAAATCAACTGCTGAAAAAGTGCAAATTCTAAGAAAATACAAGGAAGAACAATATGAAAAACTTCTTGATGCAGTTTACGAAAGAAGAGGTTGGACAAAGAATGGAGTTCCAAAAATTGAACATCTCAAAAAACTAGGAATGGATCTTCCTGAATTAATTGAAATAATTGCTCCTCACCAATAAAAATGAATCCCCGAATTTCGGGGATTTTTTTTTGAAATTTGGTTTTAATTATTTGTAAATACCAAAACTTATAAAAGGTGTATCGATAATAGCCAAAGCTTCAATCCTAATAATTTAATTATCTAACTATTCAACGACGAACAAATAATCCCACTTGAAATAGCAACATTTAACGATTCGGCAATAGAATCCGATGCTCCTTTGATGTTAATTTTATTAGTAATAATACCGGAAATTTCTTTGGAAATGCCCTTGCCTTCGTTGCCAAAAACTATTATTGCGTTTTTTTTAATTTTTGTGGATTTTAGACTTTCACCCTCCATAAATGTTCCATAAATAGGATTTTTGCAATCTTTTAAAACTATTTCTAAATCTTCATAAAAAATTTTTACCGCTGCAATTGAACCCATACTAGCCTGAACAACTTTAGGACTAAAAGCATCAACAGAGCCTTTAGAGCAAATAATGTTTCTTATTCCAAACCAATCTGCCGTTCTTATTATTGTACCCAAATTTCCGGGATCCTGAAGAAAATCGTAACACAAACAATAATTAGAAGATATTTCATTAATATCAAATTGGTAATCAGGTATTTTTGCAACAATCAAAACTTCTGAAGGTGATTGTAGTATTGATAACTTCTTAAGAACGGATTCACTTACTGAATACACCTCCGTTTTTTTAATAAATTTTTCGTTTTCTTTTAGCCATTTTTCGCTTGCATATACTTCATTTACAATTAATGTGGAGTTTAGAAGCTCAAGAGCAATTTTGTTTCCTTCAGCCCTAAAAACTCCATATTCTTTCCTAAATTTTTTATTCAATAACGAATTAAGATACGTAATTTTGTTTTGTCCGATCATTTTTCATTCTTTTGCCGGCAAGTTAAAATTTATTAAGCAAAAAACAAGCAAGTCGCCATTTTAAGTATATTTGCGCAATAAATGCATAGAACAAATACATATTGTGCCAAATCTTATCAGAAAACTTCTCTGGTAATACTTTTATTTATTGTTATTTTTTCTTCTTGTAAACCAACTAAATATGTTCCAGAAGATAAATTCCTTCTTAACGATATTACTCTAACTTGTAACAATAATAGTATTGATTTCTACGAACTTGAAAGCTACATTAAACAAAAAGCCAACAAAAAAATTCTTCCACTGAAGTTTAATCTTTTTGGAATAAAAATTAATTGGCATTTTGGACGCTTTCATTTAGGTATCTACAATATGGTTAAGCCGTTAAAAGTGGAAAAAGAGATAAAAAAGAGAACTGAAAGAAAACAAAAGAAACTAAATAGAAAAAACAAAAGAAGGCTTAAAAAAGGAAAAACTGCTATTCCTTTCGAAAGAACAAAAGGAAGAAGAGAATGGTTTCAGGGAATTGGAGAACCACCTGTAGTTTACGACGAATATCTTAAAGATAAGTCTGTTAGCCAAATGAAACAATACCTTCGAAACAAAGGTTATTACTATGCTGAAATAAAAGATTCCGTATATTTCCGTAAAAAAAGAAAAGCAGATGTTTTTTATACCATTGAAACAGGAAAAGCATATTACCTAAAAACTATTGATTATCAGATAGAAGATTCATTAATTGCGGAAGTATTTTTTAAAGATACTGTAAATTCGCTTATTAAGGAAAACATAGCTCTTGATATGGATATTTTAAGAAAAGAAAGGGATAGAATTAACGATTTAATGAAAACTCATGGATACTTTGCCTTCCTTAAGGAATATGTTTATTATAAAATAGATACTGCCTTTCAGGATTATTCTGTTAGTTTAACAATTGGAATAAAAAATGTTGAAGACGAATTGGGCAATTTTCATAATCACAAAAAATATATTATCCGCGATATTTATTTCTATACAAATTGGAATCCAAAACTTGCAATGCAGGAGAAAGAAAAATACTTGCAAAGATTAGATACACTAAAACATCCTAAGGGTTATTACTTTGTTTATGAAAACGAAATTGGAATAAATCCTGAAGTTATTATTGCCATTAGTTACATTAAAAAATTGGTTCCCTATAATCAAAACGACGTTCAGGATACTTATCAGCAACTTTCCAGTTTAAAAAATTACAAATTAATTAATATCAATTTCGAGGAGGTTGTGTTTAAAATATCAAGTAATTATCACCTCAATTGTCATATTTACCTTACGCCTTTGGTTAAGCAATCTTATTCTGCCGAAATTGAAGGGACAAACTCATCGGGAAATATTGGAATGGCAGGAAGCCTGAATTACCAACATAAAAGCATCTTTAAAGGTGCGGAAGTTTTTAATATTGGATTAAGAGGTGGTTTGGAGGTTCAGAATGTTATTGATGAAGAATCGCAAGCAGATCTTCCTGAATATCTTCCATTTAACACAACTCTAATTGGGACAGATGTATCAGTGGAGTTCCCAAAATTTATGATTCCTTTCTTTTCAAATAAGTTTAGAAAGTTTATAAGAACCTATAAGCCTAGAACAAAAATTTCTGTGGGTTACGATTTTCAAAAGCGACCGGATTATACCAGAACCATTACCAATGCTTCTTATGGATATAATTGGGAATTCGAAAAAGAAGAAAAGTATAGACTAAAACATAGTTTTAACCCCATAGAAATAAATTCCGTTTTAGTTTCACAACTTAGTCCAGAATTTCAAGCCAGAATTCAAAATACTTATCTTGAAAAGAGTTACGATTCGCTTTTTATTTCCTCAATAAATTATGGATTCGAATATTCAAATATTAAAAAAACTTTTAGCCGCAATAAATACTACTTCCGTGGAAAAGTAGAAACAGCCGGAAACGTATTTTCGACATATAATTCAATTTTTAAGACTGCTAAAACCGACGATAGTTATACTGTTTTAGGTACAAAATATGCCCAATATTTTAAAACTGATCTTGAGTTTAAATACAATTTTGCAATTAATAAAAATTCTCAAATCGTTTGTAGGTTTTTTAACGGATTAGCTCTTCCTTTTGGCAATACTAGCGCAATTCCTTTTGTAAAACAATATTTTGGAGGTGGAGCAAATGGAATGAGAGCATGGCAGGTTTATAAACTTGGTCCGGGATCTTATATCCAAAGTATTGTAAGGCCTTTTCAAACAGCAGATTATAAGCTTGAAGCAAATATTGAATACAGATTTAATCTTTTCTGGATGCTTGATGGGGCACTCTTTGTTGATGCAGGAAATATCTGGTCGGTTAGTAAGAATGACGATAGACCCGGAGCTCTTTTCAATCCGGATTTGTTCTATAAAGAAATTGCAATTGGAACAGGTTTTGGTTTGCGGTTCGATTTTTCGTTTTTTGTTTTTAGAACCGATTTGGGAATAAAAGTAAAAGATCCAATGGAAAATGAAGGAGAAAGATGGATTTTTTTGGATAATGGTCTGAAAAAGTACGATTATGTTATTAATTTAGCCATTGGATATCCTTTCTAAAAATTAATTATTACCTAACATTCTTTTGTTTATTTATGTCTTTTATTTTGTATTTTTGAAGATTATTAATAAAAAACAATCTGTTATGGGAAAAAAAGTTTTAGACATAGTGAACCCCGGAGTTCTTTTTGGTGACGAAATAACAAAGGTGTTTCAACTTGCCAAAGAAAATGGATTTGCAATTCCTGCTGTTAACGCTATTGGTACGAATTCAGTGAATGCAGTTTTAGAAGCTGCTAAAGCTGTAAATTCACCTGTAATAGTTCAGTTTTCTAACGGAGGTGCCCAGTTTGTTGCCGGAAAATCTCTTGCTAACGATATGCAACAAGCTTCAATTGCCGGGGCTGTTTCCATTGCTCAACATATTCATACTATGGCCGAATATTACGAGGTTCCTGTTATTCTTCATACCGACCATGCTGCAAAAAAACTTTTACCTTGGATAGACGGAATGTTAGAGGCCGGAGAAGAATTCTTTGAAGCCTACGGTCAACCAATGTATAGCTCTCACATGCTTGATCTTTCGGAAGAACCTTTAGAAGAAAATATTGAAATTTGTAAGCAATATCTTCAACGAATGAGTAAAATCGGTATGACTTTGGAAATTGAACTTGGAGTAACCGGAGGAGAGGAAGATGGTGTAGATAATTCAGGAATTGAAAGCTCTAAATTATACACTCAACCCGCTGAAGTGGCTTATGCTTACAATGAACTTATGAAGATTAGCGACCGTTTTACAATTGCTGCTTCTTTTGGTAATGTTCATGGTGTTTACAAACCGGGAAATGTTAAACTTACCCCAATTATTCTGAAAAATTCTCAGGATTATATTATGAAGGAATACAAAACCAAACCAAATCCTGTAAATTTTGTTTTTCATGGTGGCTCAGGTTCTACAAGAGAAGAAATTCGGGAAGCAATTTCTTATGGAGTTGTTAAAATGAATATTGATACCGACACCCAATGGGCTTTCTGGGATGGAATACTTAAAAACTACAAGAAAAATGAAGCATTTCTTCAAGGCCAAATTGGAAACCCCGAAGGCGACGATAAACCAAATAAAAAATTCTACGACCCAAGATCTTGGCTTAGAGAAGGAGAAAAATCTTTGGTTGAAAGAATGAAAATTGCTTTCGAAGATTTAAACTGCATTGACAGAAATTAAGAGAAATATAAACCCAAAATAAATTTATCATGAAAAAAACTTTGACCTTTCTATTTTTACTGCTATTTATTAGCTATGGTTTTTCGCAAAACATAATTATCAGCGAAGTGGCCGATGGAACCGGAGCAGGCGGATATCCAAAAATTGTTGAATTAACTAACACCGGCTCCTCAGATGCAATTCTTGATGGAATGAAATTAAGAATGTATGCCAATGGAAATCCTACTGCCGGAACTCCTTACGTAATTGCTTCCTACACATTGCCTGCCGGAGAATCTTTGGTTCTTACCAATATGGATAACATAACTGCCGGTCAACTTTGGTCCGATTTTAGCCTTACTGCACCTGCTCATGTATTGTATTCAGTTGGGGCGGTAAACAGTAACGGCGACGATGTTTATGAACTTCTGGATGCTACCGATGTCCCTGTTGATGTTTATGGAGTAATTGGTGCTGATGGAACCGGTCTTGCTTGGGAATTCCTTGATTCTTATGCATATAGAAATAATAATATTACTGAAGGAAATACAACATTTACAGAAAGCGAATGGACTTTTGCTGGTGCAGATTTTCTTGATCCTCATGCAGCAGACTTATCTCCATACTTAAGTCCCGGAACTCACTCATTTAACCCTTCAACAGCTCCATTAATTTCAAATATC
>JAFGXD010000054.1 GCA_016936815.1 Bacteroidales bacterium | reverse complement strand
TTTTTTATTCATAACCTTTGATTTGCTTCAAATGTAGTAATATTAGGCTTTATAGAAGTTTTTACCATTATTTTTGTCCATTAAGCCGAAAACGACAAAAAATTGTTTCCTTATCTGGAAGCCGGTGTTGGAATAGAAAACATTTTCAGAATATTAAGAGTAGATGCTATTTGGCGTTTTACATACCTTGAACACGAAAATGTTTCTCCTTTTGGCGTTAGGGTTAGTATGTGGTTGCAATTCTAATTGAATTTTAATTTTCCACGGCATTCAAACCTAAAGATTTCCCTTTTTCAAGCATTAAATTATAAGCTTGCTCGTAATTGTTTTCAATAAGTCCGTCAAGTATTGCTTCCTTAATATGGTCTTTAATAATACCAACCTCCTTGCTTGGCAAAATATTAAAAGTTTCCATTATTATTTCACCTGAAATTGGTGGTTGCCAGTTTCTAATTTTATCTTTTTCATCAACTTCAATAAGCTTATTACGAACTAAGGCAAAATTTTGCAAGAATTGCTCAACTTTCTTCTTATTTGCAGAACTTATGTCAGCCTCCGCCAATGTCATTAAGTCTTCAATATCATTTCCTGCATCGAAAAGAAGCCGACGAATGGCCGAATCGCTGACAATATCTTCAACAAGAGCAGCAGGACGTAAATGCAGTAAGACTAACTTTTGAACGTATTTCATTTTTTCGTTAAGTGGAAGTTTTAGTCTTTCAAAAATTTTTGGAACCATTTTGGAACCAACAAATTCGTGGCCGTGAAAAGTCCAACCATGGCCCGGTTCATATCTTTTTGTTTTTGGTTTGCCAATATCGTGAAGTATTGCTGCCCATCGAAGCCATAAATCGTCGGTATTTTTGCATATTTTATCTAAAACCACCATAGTATGTGCAAAATTGTCTTTGTGAGCCATACCGGCTTTTTCTTCAACTCCCGACAATAAAAAAAGTTCAGGAAAAATAATTTCCAGCAAGCCTGTTTTATGAAGAAGATTAAAACCTTTTGATGCTTTATTTGAAAGAATTATCTTGTTTAGTTCATCTGAAATTCTTTCAGCAGAAATAATTTTTATTCTTTCCTTGTTATCACTTATTGCTTTTAGAGTTATTTCGTCAATTGTAAAATCGAGTTGAGCAGAAAACCTAATTGCTCTCATCATCCTTAAAGGATCGTCGGAAAAGGTTTTTCCGGGCTCTAGTGGTGTAATAAGAATTTTGTTTTTCAAATCTTCAAGTCCACCAAAGGGGTCGATTAGTTTCCCAAAATCTTTTTTGCCTAAAGAAATGGCCAAAGCATTAATAGTGAAATCTCTTCTATCCTGATCATCTTTAATACTGCCGTTTTCAACTACAGGTTTTCTTGAATCGGAACTATACGATTCTTTTCTTGCACCAACAAATTCTAATGTCAAATCGTGATATTGAAGCATTGCTGTGCCAAAACGACGGTAAATTGTAATTTTTCCTGATTTTCCTAACTTTTCAGCCATTGCTTCAGCTAGTTTAATTCCACTTCCGGCTACAACAATATCTATGTCTTTTGACTGCCTCTCCAGAAAAATGTCTCTTACAAAACCTCCAATCAAATACGATTCTAAACCAATCTCTTCCGAAACATCTGAAATTATGGTAAAAATTTTATCCTTAAGCTTTTCTTTTAAATTTATTTCTTCTTTTTCAATCATCACATGTCATACTTTTCAAAAATAATCAAATAAAAACATGACAAAATTACAATTTTTATTCTCGAAACATCTAAAAATGGAATTTTAAAAATAATGGCATACATATTGATATGTAAAAGTCTAGATAAATAAATATAAACTTTAAAACTTTAACAAGATGTTAGAACATTTAAACAAAGAAACCTTTAAGGAAAAAGTATTTAACTTCGATACAAATACCGATTGGAAATTTGAGGGCAAAGTGCCTGCAATTATAGATTTTTATGCCGACTGGTGTGGGCCATGCAAAATGGTTGCTCCTGTACTTGAAGAACTTCAGAAAGAATATGGTGAAAAAATAAACATCTACAAGGTTAACACCGAAGATCAGCAGGAATTAGCCGGAATGTTTGGTATTAGAAGTATTCCTTCATTATTGTTTGTTCCTTTGGAAGGTCAGCCTCAAATGGCCATGGGAGCGTTACCAAAAGATAGTTTTAAAAAGGCAATTGCCGATGTGTTGAAAGTTGAGGAATAATAAAAAAGGATAAAATAATCTTTAATTTTAATTGATTAGATTATTTTTGTAGTTACAAAATTTGTAAATATGGTTTTTATGAAAAAAGTTTCAATTATTGCAATGGTGATGTTGATTTACATTTCACTATTTGCCCAAACCTCATGCAATTCGGATAAAAAAGAATCTGCAAATACCAATACGACTAACGTTGAGGTTAATTCAAATGATGCTTTGGCTGAAAATGACAATAAACAATCAGAATCCGAAACTGTTGAACCTGAAGTGGAAACAGACATTCAAACAGTACCGGTAAAACTCAATACTGCAGAATTTAAAAAGTTGGTATTTAATTTCGAAGCAAATCCGCAACAGTGGGTTTATGAGGGCGATTTACCTGCAATAATTGATTTTTACGCCGATTGGTGCAAACCATGTAAAATGATTGCACCCACTCTCGAAGAACTTCAAAAGGAATATGCCGGAAAAATCAGGGTTTATAAGGTAAATACTGATGACAATCCTGAGTTATCTTCATTTTTTCAAATTCGCAGCATTCCGGCTCTGCTTTTCATTCCTGCTGAAGGTCAGCCGCAAATGGTTGCCGGTGCTCTTCCCAAAGAAAGTTTCGAGCAAGCAATAAAGGAAATAATGCTTGTTGAGAAACCTTCTGACAACAAATAAAAATTTCTTATAATTCAAAGGTGTTAACTGTTTGTTTTATTAATTAATTTGGCATACATTTGGTATCGAATTGGTAAAAAAACAGTTAACATTTATTTTTATGAAAATTGCAATCTTCTTTTCATTTTCTTTTCTTCTTCTTGCAGTTCAATCTCAAGTAGATTATAGGGTTATAAAAGTGGCAGGACAAATAACAGTGCAACGAACAGGAGAAAACCTTACTTCCGGTTCGGTATTTTCGGATAATGAGAATCTTAGGTTTGGGTCTTCAAATTCTAGAGCTGCCGTAATAAACCCTGAAAAAGGAAGGTTCGTTATAGAACCGGCTAACAAAAATAACTTTGCAGCTTCAAAATCAAACTTTATTCCCGGTTTGAGCAATATTAGCTCTAGATCGGGAGGTACTTTTATGAAAAATGTTTTTGAAATCAAGAACTTTTTCAAAGACTCTGTATTAATGTTCGATACTACCTTTGTTGTTATGCGTTTGTACGATTATCCTGTAAACGATTCTTCATTCTTTTTTATTACTTATATCAATAATTTAGAACCAATAAACAAAAAGCTTGTAAATAAGGGAGATACAATATTTTTTATTCCGGAACAAATTGCTAAAATCGACGGAAATCCAATAGAAATAAACTCAATAAAAGAAATGCAACTATTTTATTATCAGTTAAATAAACCCATTTCCTTTGTAAGTTCTTTTGCTCCGGTTTTTGTTGATGAACAAATAAAGACCGAAATCGGAATTATTCTTGATGAATTGAAAGATAAGAGCTATTTAGAAAAATTTGAGGCTGTTGAAGCTTATCTTACTGAATTTTATACTGCTCCTGATGAAGAAAATTTAAGAGCTGTACTTAAGAATTATTTTGGTCTTAGAAATTGATTTTAAGGTAATTAACAGATTCGTTGCCCATATTAAAAATTAAATCTAATATACTTAGGTTTTCCAAAAAACCATACTTTTCCGAAAAAACCTGGTAATAAGGTTGAGATTCAAATAAAGAGTCTTTTTTTCTTACCCGGCTTTTTGGATGAATAATAAATCTGTAATCTGATTCATCTTCATAATCCATACTAAATTCATTTGTTTCAATAATTTGTGTTGAAATAGAGAGAATCTTCTTTACTTTCTGTATAATTTCTAAGTTAAGGTCGAAAAGAAATTCAAATTTTGTTTTTAAAATTGGTTCAAATTCATCAATATAGTATTCGAAAAAGGGAGAATTTCTGTAAGCCGATTCAATTGCCTTAAGGTGATTTTTTTGCCAGTCTTCACGGTAATCTATCTTAGCATCTTTAATTAATATTTTGTTGCCGTGTTCTTTAATTGTTGGAATACAAAGGCTTAGTTTTCCGTTTGCTGAGGCTATTTCACAACGATTTCTATAAGATTGCTTTGAAAAGTTTTCATGAGCTTCAATAAATACTTCACTTGCGTTGTATACTTTATTAAACCAGCTGATTGGTGGGAAATAGGCTGTTGACAAATAGAAAATACTCATTATTTTATTTTCAAACGTTTCTTATCTGCATATTAAAACCAACTCCATGAATATTTTCTATTACAATTGACTGGTCTTTTCGTAAGTATTTTCTTAATCTTGAGATAAATACATCTAAGCTTCTTCCTAAGAAGTAATCATCTTTTCCCCAAATTTTCGTAAGAATAATATCTCTTTTAATAACTTCATTGGGGTTTTGGGCAAAAAGTTTTAGCAAATCGGCTTCTTTTTGAGTTAGTCTTACGTTTTCTGAATCGCATGATAGGGTAAGGTTTTTGTAATCGAATTCATACTTCAAACCTACTGTGTAAATTTCTTTCTCAGGCTGAGGTCTGATTTCAATTTTTGAAGATCTTTTAAGAAAAATATCTATTTTCAAAATTAGCTCTTCAATACTGAAAGGCTTTGTAAGATAATCGTCGGCACCCAGCTTAAGTCCGGCAATTTTGTCTTCTTTCAACGATTTTGCCGTAAGAAAAATAATTGGAATCTGTTGATTTTGTGCTCTTATTCTTTTTGCCAGTTCAAATCCATCCATATTTGGTAGCATAACATCAAGAATACACAAATCAAATGTATCATTTTCAAAAGCCGACAATGCCGTAGCACCATCTTCGAAATGCACAACCTGATATCCCTGAATTTCTAAATTATCTATTGTTACGAAACTAAGATGAATATCATCTTCAACATACATTAATTTTGCTTTTTTTATCATTACAATAGTTTTTTATTATTTGAATAATCGAAAAAGTCCCTTTTTTTGCTTTTTCTCTTTCATTATTATTACAAATTCACTGCCGGAATTTATACTGCTTTCAACGAAAATTTTCCATCCATGAGTTTCAACAATACTTTTAACATAGTTTAATCCAATGCCAAAGCCTTTAACATTGTGAACGTTACCTGTTGGAACCCTATAGAATTTATCAAACATTTTCTTCTGATGTTCCTTCTTTATTCCTATACCATTATCTTTTATTGCGAAAACTAAACCATCTTTTTGGTTTCTTGTACTAATATTAATTTCGGGTGTTTCTTTGCAGTATTTCACTGCATTATCCAGCAAATTGTAGAAAATATTTATCAGGTGAAATTTGTCAGCCTTTATAATCCCCGGTGTTGCATTTAAATCGAAAGATATTTTTCCGTTTCGTTTTTCCACGTTTACATTAAAATTTGCAGAAACATTTAATATTATCTCGTGAATATCAATCTCTTCAATATTTAGTTTCAGTTCTTTTTTATCTACATCAGCAAATTGCAACACCTTTTCAACCTGAGATTCCAATCTTGAATTTTGTTCTTTAATTATTGCTGCATAATTAGATAATCGAGCCGGGGTTGTAATTATTTCAGGATTTGAAATAACATCTGCAGAAATAGAAATAGTTGAAATAGGAGTTTTAAACTCATGAGTCATATTATTTATGAAATCCTTCTGAATTTCGGAAAGTCTTTTTTGTTTTAGAATTACAAATATTGCCACACTTATTGAAATTGTAGCAGTTAGAAGCAGAATTGAAAACACAATCCACATATTCATACTTCCAACAATATAAGTTCCCAATTTGGGGAAATGAATTCCAAAGTAATAGACACAATCGTCGCATTTTGTAAATTTTGCCTTACCCATAGCCGATGTATCCATTGAAGGAGAATAAAATCCCGAGTATTTCATTGAATCTAAGTCGCAGTCGTAAATAGCAAATTCATAATCTATTTCAAGATTTCTGTATTGAAATTCTGTTTGAAGAAAGTGTTCAAGAACCTTTGGATCAATTGCAGAATATACATTTACAGTATAATATCTCTTGGTAAACTGGTTAACAGGATTTTCGTTTTGCAGGGGAGTGTTATTGTATCTGGAAATTTTTTCGGCCACATTATATAATGCTGAATTTATAGATTCCACTAATTGCTTTTGCTTAATATTATAAACTTCGGTAACCCAGAAAATCTGAAAAAAGATTATTCCCACAATAAATATTGCTCCGAATAAAACAACCAATCTAATCCCTTTGTTTTTCATTGTAAAATAAAATAATGCTAAAATTACTGAAATATATTCTATTTTTTTACTGCGTTTTACATTTCATTAACAATTCTTTAGTTGTTGTTAACACCTTAGGCCTGTTTTTTGATATATCTTTACAACGTGAAAAAGTAAATATATGAAACAAATTAGTCTGATATTTTTTATTTCTCTGCTTCTTACAGGAGTTGCAAATTCACAAACGGGTTATTTTAATACCGGAAATAAGTCTAGCGATCCAACAATTGAATGGGAAGAAACAATGCACGATTTTGGTAAGGTTCCAAAAGGAAAACCCGCTTCAGTTGTTTTTAAATTTAAAAATACAAGTCTTAAGCCGGTTTTAATTTATAATGTTGAAGCATCGTGCGATTGCACAGCCGCCGACTATCCTAAACAACCTGTAAAACCGGGCGAAACTGCCAAGATTACAGCCACTTATGATGCCGAAAAAGCAGGAGCATTTTTTAAAAGTATAACAGTAACAACAAATACGAAAGAAAAGCAACACATCCTAAAAATGACAGGTGTGGTTGTTGATTAAATTGTCCAAATAGTTTAAAGGTTAGTAACTGAAAAAAGCGGTAAGAAATTATCGCTTTTTTTTGCTTTTATTTTTTCCTTGCTTTTCTTATTTTTTTAATTTAATTTTATCTCTCCTATAATATTTTTTTAATATTGCGGGCAACTTTAGAACCATTATTCTTGTCATATATAAAAGAAACGACTGTGCAAAACGAAAAGGAGCTCATAAAAAAATGTCTCAAAAGAGACGAAAGAGCGATGGAGGAACTATATAAGTTCTTCTCTCCTAAGTTGTTTGGTATTTGTCTCAGGTACACAAAAAACAGAATGGAAGCTGAAGATTTGCTTCACGATGGTTTTATCCGAATTCTAAATAATTTGGAAAACTACAGACATGAAGGTTCTTTTCAAGGTTGGGTTTGCAAAATAATGGTAACATCAGCAATTAATTATTATCACAAGAATCTAGCAAGAAATCATGATGCCGATCTAGAAGATGTTGTAAATGAAGAACTTATGGAAGATGATATTAGTTCTTTCATTTCTCATAACGAATTGCTTGAAATGATTAGAAAATTACCTGATGGATACAGAATGGTTTTTAATATGTTTGCAATTGAAGGATACTCTCATAAAGAAATTGGTGATATGCTTGGGGTTTCCGAAAATACATCCAAAACACAACTATTAAAGGCAAGAAAAGCCTTACAAAATATGATTTTTACAGAAAAAAAAATGACCTATGAGAAATCGGCCTGAACAAAAAATCGACGAGCTGTTCCGGGAAGCCTTTCAGGACTTCAATCCTGAGCCACCCGGAAATGTCTGGAGCAAAATTAAGGAAACTGCGGCTGCAGATTCCGGCTCAAATAAGAAAGGTTTCTGGTTTAATAACAGATTAATACTTTCAATATCTGCAGTTCTTATTATTGCTGCGGGGTTCTCCTCTATTTTTTATTTCAACTTGTTTGAACCTTCAAATTCTATAAAGAATAAGGTTATTTCAGAAAATTCATTAACAAATATTGAACAAAACAGGCCGAAAACCAATATTGTTAATAATTCTGAGACCAAAATTGAAAAAGATGCTGAAATTGAAAACGTAATTTCAAATACCCCAGAAATAACTATAAATAAATCGGATAAAAAAGAAAATACAGACATCAACAAAAGATTAAGTGAAACTGTTTTGCCGGCTGAAAATTCCACCAATTATTCCTACGAGAAGCTGCCGGAAACTTCCGAAAATACTTTTTCAAAACAAAATGAAGTTGGGTCAAATTTTAAAGAAGAAAAAGAATCTATTTCTACTCAAGAGGTAATAATTGAAGAAATAGTTGCTAATAATAATGTTGTTTCCAATAATACCAAAAACAAAGAACTAATTAACAATGAAATAAATAAAGAGACAAAGATAGAAGAAACTGTAGTATTGGTAAACGACAAAGGACAAGAAAGTGTTGTTGAAACAAATACAAACAATTTACCGGTTGAAGAAAAAACAGAAGAGGTTTCTCATAATTTTAATGCCTATGTTAATGAAAACTCAATTGTTGGCAATAATTCCAATGAAGCGAAAACCGACACAATGCAAACTCCAATTATTATTCCGGTAAAAAAACCAAAAAACTATACTCCTAGTAAATTTCAAATTGGTTTTCATTATACCAACGAGAACCTTTACCAACTTTCTAACTCAAAATCATTTATTAACAAGTCTTTTAGAATGGCCGGAAACTCTTGGGACATTTCTCTTAATCTTAAACTTAATAACAAACTAAGTCTTGGAACAGGAATAGGCTACACTTCTTATAGGGAAAATGTGTACTTTAATGTTATTGGCGAAAAAACAGTAATTGTTGATTCAGTTTATTCATCTTCAGGTTGGGAATACATTACAGAGACTGAAGATATTACATATGATGAACAACTTACCAATACCTATAGTTTTATTAGGCTTCCATTGTTTTTGAGATACAAACTTGCCGAAAAGGAACGCTTTAGCTTTCATTTAACCGGCGGGGTAATTTTTTCACAAATTATGGATAGAAGAGAAAAAGTTTTAAAATACCCGGGCGACATAAATGTACTCTCATCGGAAAGAATAACCCCTTACCAATCAAATTATTCATTTCTTCTATTAGGAGGGGTAAACGTAAATTACAAACTTTCAAATTTTGTTACTTTGGGAGTTGACATTTTGGCTAAAAGAAATTTAACCAATTATTATGAAATTACTTCAATGGAAATGGAAACACCTTATTCCATTGGAGCCGGATTATCATTATATTTTAATTTTTAATTAGGTTTAACAAATAAAAAAAAGCGGGATTACCCGCTTTTTTTTATTTGAATTTAAAAGTATTCCAATTCCATGGAGCTGCTGCAGATTCGCTTTTTGCAATTTCACCAAATCTTGAAAGATAGCGTCCTTCCCCGAATTTTTTATCATAAAATTCAGCCAATCGCAATGCAGGATAATGGCCATAAGGATTTCCTTCTCTATCAACAGAGTTTCTATCGCGTTTATAAAATGAAGCCCTTTTTTCAATTCTCTCGGAGTTTAGGTCGTTGAATGGTTTACATTCGGGATAAATTGTTTCAATAAGGAACTCAATAAATTCTTGAGAATAAGAACAATAATCTTGTTTAACAGACCATTCGAAAGTTTCGTGCTTAAAAATATCGTGGAATTTAATGCCATAATATTTTTCAAGCAGGCGTTCTTTCTGTTTAAAAATTCCGGGACCTGTTTTTTGAGTTTTAATTGTAGCAGCAACAGGATCTTTTGCAAGAGCCCATGGTTTAATAAATGGGGCGAAACTGCAATAAGAAAGGCTCCACATGGATAAATCCCAAAGCAAATCGTCCCATCTACTTGAAATATCGTACCAAATTGCCATAGGCCTATCGAATTCCCTGTCAATTTCCCGATAATCGTAAGATAGTTCTTTTGAATTAGGAACACCAAATTTGCTCTTTGCCGTAAGTTCGTCGAATTTGGCTAATTTACGAACTTCTTTTTCAATATGATGTGGACTTGCAGGTGCTGCTTTAGTAAATTCTATTGTGTATTCCTGGCCTTTTCTTTCAACCACAGAACCTTCCATAGCTTTATCAAGACCTTTTTCCATTTGTAGACGCAAAAATCTAGGTAAAGTCATTCCGGGTTGTTCGGCCAAATCAATTACATCCTGAATGCCCTTAATAATATCGGTAGGATCGTTTAGAATTGCAGTTTCAACTGAAGAATCGTATGCGTTTGGAGTATCTTCCATGGTCTTATCGAACGACTTTTTAGACTCTTTTCTAAGCACCGACATACCTCCTGTTGCACCAAACTTACCTTTATCTGTATTTCTTTCAAGATAATCTAATCCTGCATTCATTTGTTCCTCGGCATTTTCATTTTTGGCTAGTTCAATTGACTTTTCGTAATTTTCCTTAATAACAACAATTGCATTTTTAAGAGCATCAATGGATTGTTTTAGCAGTGAGGCATCATCTGTACTCTTTTCACCTGAATCGTATGCTTCTTTAGCTTCTGAAGAAAGAGCTCTACCATAATGATCGCTAAATAAACCAAATAGATTTTCCTGAGTTAATGTCCCCAAGAAAATATTCATATCATCGTTTTCGGCACCAATCTGCTCCATTCTAGCCAAAACTTCTCTCATTTTGTCAACATCGGCTCCGGTAAGGTTTTTCGACTCTACATCTTTCAACATATTTTTAAAAGGATCGAGAGTACCATTTAATATCATTGGATCTAGTGGCATAGTTTTATTTATTAACGGTTTACAATTGATTTATACTTTAAAAGTTGCTCGGTAATATGCTCATCTTTGTATGGTAACAATCGTTTATGGCGATATTCCAAAATAAGATCGGGGTTAAGACGCCAACCGGTTTGCCAGGCATCATTGTTTTTTTCCAGACTCTCAACACTTCTCAAGCAACTTTCCCTAAACTCCTGAGCTGATTCCAGCATTTGTTGTTTGTATTTATCGGGCACTTCGGCATTTTCGTAAACTTCAAGCAAATCAACCATTTTCCAATCGTACATTAACTGTCGATGCGATTCATCCATAGAAATTTCAATGCTATTTTTGTTATATTCTTCAATTACTGCACTTACTAAGTCCATTGAATTATCGAATTCATGAATTCTGGCAAGGATTCTTTCAGCAGCAAGTTTCCTAATTTCCTCTTTATGTTTTTCGAAGAAAGCTTTTTCTATAAGACATTCATCTTTAACAAGAGCAACTGCACACATTTCATTTTTATTGCCAATTTTGCCTTTAAATTCCTCTAATTGAGAACAAGACTGCATGGCATCAGAAAGGTTTTTTTCAGCCTGAAAGCTGTTTGAATATTTTGGGTTTCCCTCAAACTTTCTTGCTCTAGCGGCATAAAGTTCTTTGTATTCTCCCAATAGATTATCTGACATAGTTTTATTTTTTTCGGTTAATAATTGATGCTAAAATAATAAATTTTGCTTATTCTTCAGTAATCTCATGAATTAAAATATCTGCTGAACCTTTTGTTCCATCGGCCGGGTCGAATAGGTTTTGAGATATGCTTGAAACGGAGAAATTTCTTGTAGCAAAAACACCATTTGCGGTATCAATGGTCATTGTGGTGGTTTTGGTTACACTTGGCAAAAGGTCGGTAATATTTCCCACAGGCATATACCAACTTCCTTTAATTGTAGTGTATTCCGGCCAAGCTTCTCCTGCAAGATATAGTTTTCCATTGTATTTAAAAATTGCCTCAACCCTTTCGCCACAAACATCTTCCGATTTCGGTCCGGTGTAGTAATTATAAACTTTCTGAAGGTTTCCGCTTAAATCCATTTTTAGAAGACAAGCATCACCAAAAAGTCCGGTATCGTAATTTGCAAAGCTTCCTCTTCCGCCAGCATAAAGACTTCCATCAATAACCCTAAGACAAGAAATATTGTTTCTGTCGTTAGATTCGCCTTGATATTGCTTTCCCCAAATAAGATTACCATCTGTATCCATTTTAAGAATTCCCAAATAAGTTGAAACACCTCGTAAATCGGCAGCAAGGTAAATATTTCCCGAAGAATCGAAATCCAAATCGGTAATTCTTGCGCCCACACCAAGGTTTATTTTTTCGTACCACAAGAAAGTCAAATCGGAAGAAAACTTCATCAGAAACCCTGAATTTCCTTGGCCTTGCCAACCGGCCAAATAAATCGAATTATCATCTGAAACACGCACCACATAGCCTCTATCGTTATAACCGGCAGAAGGGTCAATTCCCAATAAAGTTGACTCATCAATTTCTCCTGTTTCTGAATTTAGAACCAAAAGAAAAATCTTTGCTTCTTCGGTTGCATCGCCGCCCCCGGTAGCACCGGTAACATAAACCTTTCCGTCTTTCTCGTCAATTGCATAAGCCTTAGCCGAGCCTCTTGCAAGTCCTGAGGCATCAGCTTCCCAAAATTTTTCCCAAACAACAGAACCGTTTGCGTCTATTTTTACAACAAAAGCTTCATTAAATCCTTGTTTCGAGGAACCTGCAATGTAAAGGTTACCTGAACCGTCAATATCAAGACATCTTGAGCCGCCTCCGCCTTGGGATTGTCCATTTTCTGCTGGAGAGGGAAATCTATCCTGATCGCCTGCATCAAACACCTTTGTCCAGGCAACATTACCGGTAGAGAAATTTGTTTTTACGAGAAAAATATTACCGGCATATCCGTCGGGTTCGGATGCTCCGGCAAAAATAATATTCCCTGCACCATCGGAAACAGCTCCAGCAAAATCATCGGCTTGATTTGTTCCCCAAGCCTTAATAGTGTAATTTGTATAATCGGCTACAGTAAGATTTGGATCGTTGTTATTGTTGTTATCGTCGTCGTCGTTTTTGCAACCCATAAATAAAAACATTGGAATTATCAACAGAATAATAAATGAACTTTTCATTGTTAAGTAGGTTTTAGTAAATAATATTGTTTGCTTAATCTACAAATAAAAGACATTTAGGTCTTAAAAACAAAATAAAACAATAAAAAAACTAAACCAAAATGAACCTTATTACACTAGCTATTCCCTGATGTAAAAGTCCTTCATTTAAAGTCGTTTGAATTTGCAATAAAGCATCAAATGGCTTATTCACAAAAATTTCTTCTATTTCTGCTTTTGAATAAAGGAGACTCAGAGACGGTGGGCCTCCCGTTTGGTTATTAATTTGTTCTTTGCTAAATACTTCACCAAAAATAATTCCATCCTTAGCAAGAAAATTCGTAAGATTTCTAAAAAAGCTTGTTCTAAAAGGTTCAGGTAGGTGCACAAAAAAAAGTCCTATATAGTCGAACTTTTCCGCAGATTGAAAGTCTTCTATATTGCAAACATCATAATTAATAGTAACATGATTAAGATTTGCCAGTTTTTCTGCCTTTTTCTTTGCTTCCACTGAATAATCGAAAGCATAGACATCAAATCCTTGTTGGGCAGCAAATACAGCATTTCTACCCTCCCCTTCTGCAGGTAAGAGGTTTTTTCCCTTTTTTGTTTGTTTTAGAAGGAATTCCTTAAAGAAAACATTTGGCTCAACACCATAGATATATTGCTCGTTGCTATATCTCTCGTCCCATTTTTCTTTCATTAATATAAATTAGTTTACCTTAACAAGCTTTTCAGTTTTCGAAAAATTACCATCGGATACCTGAAGATAATAGAATCCTGAAGGAAGATTTTGGGTAGAAATATTAATGCGTCCGGAAACTGAACTTTGTTCTTTTACAATCTGTCCACTTAAATTCGAAAGTTTAATCTCAAGGTTTTTGCCGGTCTTGTTAATAATTAATAAGTTGTCGCTAAAAGGATTAGGATAGACAGAAAACTCGGCAGCAATATTTGAATTAATTTTTGTTACATCAGAAACTCTGACATTATCAATTCCAACACCTGTACTTTCCAAACTTTCATTAAACTTATACCTAAATTGAACTCCGGCTATGTTTCCAAAATCTTCCAAATTATGCTCTACGGTAATCCAGTTTCCCGAACTACCAACCCAAGCATATCCGGAGTTATACCAATTTGGATCAGACATATGTCCAACAACTGTCCATGTTGCACCGCCATCTATGCTTGCCTCGAATTGCAATCCCATAATAATTGTTTCATACCAAATATCAAATTCAATTAATGGAACCTCTATTCCTGTAAAATCGAAGCATGGCATTGTAAGATAAGAAACTTCCAATAAATTATGATATCCTGAAAGATTTGTTACCCAACAATTTGTTCCAGAAGAAGCATGAGTAATTACAGTATCTGCCGGGGTTCCATATTGCCATGAAGGAAACTCACCGGAAACAAAATAACCACCATCACCCATTTCAAAATCTTCGAAATATGGCAAAGTAGAAATCTCAACAAAATTATAAACTTCAATTTGTGCTGTATCGTTTATTGACTCCATATCAGCAGGTAGTTGAGTAAATGCTTTAATTAGATAAGCTCCACCGGCCGACAAATCTGCCTGAGCAGTAAAAACATAATCTAAAGTATCGCCGGGATTTACAGTAGAAGCAACAGTTTCAGAAACAATTCCACCTCCGTTAACAGTATAAGCAACATCAAAATTCGACTGAGCATTAAGGCCAAAGTTTATTATTTTTACAGCAACAGATTCAGAACCAAGGCCACAACCTGTTGGCACACTTACTAAATTTACGCCCAAATCTTCTGAAGGTGATTCAAATATTTTGAAATTATCGAAAGCAAATCCTTCAAACTGAGCAAGGGTGCTTGCTATAAAAGTAACTCTAAATTGAATTTCTGTTTCTCCACCAAGTCCGGTAAGGGCATGACGAGCTGTAAGCCAACCCTCAGAATTGCCGGACCAGCCAAAGTCTAATATAGTAATTGGAGTATTATACCAATTTATTCCGCCATCGCTAACTGTTCCCAGTTTGCTCCAGTTTTCACCTTTATCTAAAGTGTATTCAAGATAAACAACATCAGCTTCGGCAGTGCAATACCAAATATCCATTTCTAAAATTGGGCTAATAAGACTACCAAAATCCATACAAGGAGAAACAACATATGAACTTTCGTAGAAATTATTATTTCCTGTAAGATTTGTAACCCAGGCATTTAAGCCTGAAGAAGCAGTATTTATACTATCGTTGTTTGGTTCACCAACTTCCCATGATGTTGGCGATTGAGAATCATTTTCTATTGAGGTATACCAATTGTGACCAGACGTTTCGAAATCTTCTGTGTAAGGAAATCCTCCAATCCAGTCCATGTGCTGTACGCATCTAATTGCTGTATCGTTAGGGTGATAAGTATCTCCCGATAAACTTGCCCAAACCTTAATACAATATTCCTGACCAAGCACCGACATATCGGGTTTATCCAGAAAACCATAGTAATTGTCGGCTCCGGGATTAATTGTTCCGGGAAAAGTTTCAGTAACAACAGGTCCTCCATTTATAGAATATGAAAGCGGAAAATTAGTGGCAGGATTTAGGCCGTTATTAACAATTCTTACATTAACTGCTTGGTCAACAGTCATATCACAAGTTGCATGTGGTCTTTGAAAACTCTTAACGGATAAATCGTAATCATGAATTTCATAAACAGAAATATCGAAAGCAGTAATTGGATTAAAGCCTCCTAAATTATAGGTTGAAATAACAAAATAATAAGTAGAATCCTCAACCAAATTGGCTGAGTTCAAGGTCATATTTCCACTTCCTTCTGTAAGAAAGGCAACACATTCAGAAGCAGGATCGTCCATACATCTCTTAACAACAAATATTCCTACTCCGTAACCAATATTATTCAAATCTATCCTAATATTCTGATTTGCTGTGGCCACATATTTAAAAACAAATTCATTACCGCTTATGTAGTTAATTGTTCCACATACAGTTGACAAGTAGTTATTTCCAAAACCATTGGTTGTAAAACCGGCCTGAGAAAATGGCAATGAATTAATAATATATGGGTCGCTACAAGTAGAACCGGGCTGAGCTTTTGCTGCAAAAAACAAGGCAGTTAATAAAATAGGAAGTAGAATTTTTTTCATAATTTAGAAATTTATTAAGTTTTCAAAATTAAAAATAAGACTTATAAATCAATTGATTGGTTGCACTTAGAATATTAATATTTTTTCAACAAATTGTTTATTGTCTATTTTAATTTTAATAAAATACAAGCCCGATTCAAAATTCGAAACATCAAAATTCTTAGTCTCACCAATAAGTTTTTCAGAAAAAACAATTGATCCATAGACATTTGAAATTTCCAAAGTTTTTTCCTTTGCTGAAGAAAAACAAATTTTCAAATTATTGCTTGCCGGATTAGGAGAAACAGAAAAGAAAGCCTCAAAGCCATCATTTTCGGGAATTCCAATTATCACACTGCCTTCTCCGTCAAGAATCCAGTTATTTGGGTCTATTTCCATTCCCGAAACAGTTCCACCTACCTTAATAGAATAATTTTCAGATAATTCGTTATGCATTACACGTATTGTTGTGTCAGGATTATCGGAAAAACTAATTAAATACTCCATTGGTGTAACAAAAAGTGAAGTTTCGTCAGAAGAAGTTGACTGTAAAGAATTAAAGAACAAAGAATCGCCAATCTGATACCAAACCACATCGAAACTGGGATAACCTTTACCGTAATACCATTGTTCGAAAAACTGGGTAAAATCCATTCCGGTAGATAATTCAATAGATTCCATAAAATCGTCTCCCGTAGCCACACTATCTGAAAAGACGTCTCTATAGTTTTTCAAACTTTGATAGAAAATAGAATCGTTATCTATCTCAAATCTTATCATGTGCAAAAGAGATGCACCTTTTTTGTAAGATAGAGCATAGCTAAAGATTCTGGATTCGTTTTCAGCATCTATAAGTGGAATAAAAACAGAGCCTTCGGGCTGACCAAGTGCATAACCATGGGCCTCAACCATCCAATCCTGAGCTTCTTCGTAAGAATTAAGATTCTCAAGCGCAATGTATTCAGAATAAGAAGCAAAACCCTCGTTTATCCATATATCCTGCCAGGTTGCACAAGTTACATCGTCGCCAAACCACATGTGACCAAGTTCATGGGCAATAATCCAAAATTCGTAATATCCCATAGTAGTCATTGTTTGATGCTCCATTCCGCCACCAAGTGGAGCAGTACAATGACCGTATTTTTCGTTACTAAAAGGGTAAAGTCCAAATTTCTCGGAGTATAATTCAATAAGTTCGGCTGTTCTATCCAATTCTGCCTGATAATAAGCCAAATAAGCAGGGTTGTTATACAAGTAATTTTGAACAAGAACCGAATCAGCTCCTTCAGGGTGTGCATAAATACTATAATCCAAATAATCGCTCACCGCAAATGAAAGTAAGTAATAAACAATTGGATATGAAGATTTCCACTCGTATCTAACTTTATTATCGGGCAAAGAAACTGTATTTGTAAGTAAGCCATTAGAACCTGCCATTAAATCGTCGTTACAAGTAATAAAAAACCATGAAGAATCTGCTTTGTCTGTCAAATCCTGTTTTGTTGGCCACCATTCTTTAGCATGAAAACTTTCGGAAAGAGTCCATGTAGTCCAAATTCCTGACCAATTATGAAGTTCGCTGGTAATTCCGGAAAAGAATCCACCACTTGAGCCCGGATCTCCTTTATAGTAAATTTTTGCATCAAAATTTTGACCTACAGGTATATCCGGAGAAACAATAACGGAAATAATGTCACCCGAATGCGTAAAAGATAAAGAAACACCATCAATAAGCACAGAATCAACAGTCATTTCATCAATAAGTTCGGCAGCAAAAATATCAAGAGGATTATTAACAGGTTTGCATCTAAGCAAGGCATTACCCTGCACATAAGTTGAAGTATTGGAAACCTCCAAATCAAGATGCACAAACTTTAAATCGTATTTATCGAGTAAAGGATTTTTCTGAGAATTAGCCGGTTTATACTTCCCTATTTTATAGGATTCGAAATGCTCTGGATAATTTTGTTGGGCATTTAATGAAATTACAAACAATGCCATTAAAATAATAATAAGACTTTTCATTTGAAAAAATTTAGATTTATAAATCAACGTATAAAATTACAAATAAAATGAGAGTAAACACTAATATTATACAAATTGATATTTTTAGAAGTTAAAAAGCCTGAATAAAACAATCTTACTAATATTATAACAGCAAAAATAAAATAATATTCCAAAAATTGTTAATTAATTTGTTAGCAAATAGTCTTACAAACTTTCCGTTAATCTAGTTTCCATATATATTAATGGCGTATATTTGTACATTAATTTTTAGATTTATGGATTTTACAGGCGATTTTATGCAAAGAAGCTATCTAATATTGATTGGCGGCGCAGAAGACAAAACAGGAAACAGGGAGATATTAAAGCAAACTGTAAAAATATCGGGGGCTAAATCTATTGTTGTAATACCTACCGCATCTGCTTATCCCAGAGATGTTTTTACCGACTATTACTATGCTTTTAAAGAATTGGGTGTTGAACAAATAGAATGTTTCGACATTAGAAAACCTGAAGAGGCTGATACGGAAAGAAATTTAGAACTAATTAGAACAACCGATTTAGTATTTTTTAGCGGTGGCGATCAGGTAAAACTAGTTGAAACTCTAAAAGACTCTCAACTTCTGAAAATTATAAAGGAAAGATTCTATTCAGGAACTCTTCCAATTGCCGGAACAAGTGCAGGCGCAGCAGCAGCAAGCGATTACATGCTTTACGATGGCGACTACAAAGGTTTTATGAAAGGTGCAGTAACACATACCAGAGGTTTTGGATTTATAGAAAATATTACGGTTGACACTCATTTTCTTCACAGAGAAAGAATTCCCAGACTTGTTGATGTTCTAAGTTCGCCGGAAATTCCAAATACTAAAGGTATTGGTCTCGATGAAAATACAGCCATTGTAATTGGACCAAACCTTAGAATGTGGACAATAGGAAGCGGCATGGTAACTGTAATTAACACAGAATTCGTAACTTTCTCTGACTACGATAGTATTGAAAAAAATAGTGTTTTTAGCATAAACAATCTAAGAATTGGTTTTTTGGCTCCCGGAACTATGTTCAGCACCAAACGCTGGTCTGTACTAAAATCGGACGAAGCAAAAAAAAAATTCTCTGAAATGACTCCGGAGCATTATTCCTACCTAAACATGATTTTAAATTAATTTTTCATTATTTTTCCTAAGTTTTGTTTGCTTTTCAGAAAATTATTTTATCTTAGTCTAGCAATCTATTTATAACTTTAACACGAAAAATAATTATGGAAGACTTTTTTGTTCACAAGTTCTACTCCTACACAGGACCCAACTATTACATCGACAGACAAGCAATGGTTTTTAATCTATTTTTGGATCCGGAAGGGCCGAGTGTAGATTTTTACAAAGACAGGGTGTTAGAGAAATTTCCCGATTTGGAAGAAAATTATCCAGAACACGTTGTAGATTTATTTGCACAAGTTTTAGTGCAGGTTTACAAAATGGACATGAACCTTTTTGTTAGAAGACATGCCATTCACAAAGATGAAGATGAGTGGGTTATTGCAATTGAGCATCTCGACGATAAACTGGCCAAAGAATGTGTATATTTTGTAAGCGACTGGTTTTTTGCAATGACCCAAGAAAAGGAATTTAATTTTGATGAAGGATTTGCTGCCCTTCAAGACCTGTTTAACAAAACCATTTTTGGCGGACCAACAATATATTCGCTAATTGAAGGTGGAATAAAGAGGAAAATTAATGTTCATTACCTATTCGAAGAAAACCAATTTCAGTGGGGATATGGTAAAAAACAGATAAGAGGAAGATCAACAATTTTTCATGTTGATGGTATTAAAGATACCGAATTTACATCGTTTAAGGATATGGTTGGAGAATGGCTTGAGCTTTGCGGATTCCCAACTCCAAAAGGTGTTAACTGTTACGAGGAAGAAGAAATTGTTCAGGAAGCTCTACTACTTGGTTTTCCTTGCGTGGTAAAACCGGTTGCAGGACATAAAGGACAAGGGGTAACAACAGGAATTGAATCTGAAGAAGAGGTAAGAAAAGCTTTTAAGAAAATTGTTGCCGCTTCGATTGAACAAGGAAGTTCTTTTGATGGTGCTTTAGTGCAACAACAGATATACGGTTATGACCACAGAATTCTTGCTATTGGAGGAAAATATACTGCCTGCCTGAAAAGAGTTCCTGCCTATGTTATTGGAAATGGAAAAGATACAATTAAGGAACTTATTAGAGTTGAAAACGAGAAAGAAGTGAGAATTGACAATGCCAGATCTCCTCTTGCAAAAATTAAACTCGACGACGACATGAAAGATTTCCTTAAATTACAAGGAAAATCTCCAAGCACAATTCCTGCAGATGGCGAAGAAGTTGTACTTAGAAGGGTTGCAAATATCTCAGCAGGAGGCGTTTCAATAAATGTTACTAACGATATTCATCCTAAAAATATTGAAATGGTGGAAAATATCGCCAAATTCCTTAATGTTGTTGCCCTTGGAATTGATGTATTAGCTCAGGATATTAGCA
This sequence comes from Bacteroidales bacterium, assembly GCA_016936815.1. Classification (GTDB taxonomy): domain Bacteria; phylum Bacteroidota; class Bacteroidia; order Bacteroidales; family GWF2-38-335; genus GWF2-38-335. The sequence goes on along the minus strand of JAFGXD010000054.1, from coordinate 6,222 downwards.
AACCTTGGGATGAGGGAAACTTTGGTATCATAGAAATAAATGCCGGCCCCGGAGTCTTTATGCATCTTGCTCCTGCAATTGGAGGTAGTGTAGATGTCCCGGGAAAAATTATGGAACATCTGTTTGGGAAAATAGAACATTTCGACAGAATCCCTATTATTGCAGGAAACAAGATTTCTGATAATCTAATTGAAAGAATTTACAAGAAGCTGTGCGAATTTAAAAAAGATGTGGAATTCGGAAGCATTAGGTCAAATGGCGTATATTTTAACAATTCCGCTTTTACCAACAATGCCAGACACGATTCGAATTGCCAGATTTTGCTTAGAAACCCAAAACTCGATTTTGCTGTATTTAATCACACCTCCGACCAAATTCACGACTATGGAATTTGGCATCAGGGAATGGATATTGCCATTTTAGACAATGCCAATTATGCAGAAACAATTTTGGAAAGAGACTTAATGCCCGACGGTTTGCTTATTGAAATTTTGCATACACCACAAGAAGATGAAAGTATTCTGAAAGAATTTATTGTTAGGGAAAAAGGGTTAGATATTGTCAGAAGAAAAATTGAAGACGACGAAAATACCGATAATCTTATTTTTGAAATTATTGAACCTAGACTTAAGGACCTTCTTTTTAAATACGATTATTATCTGAAACTTGAAAAAACTCCTGAAAATCTTGATATTGATAGGGTATTTGTAAAAGAACAAAAACATAATTAATATGATACTATTTAAGAACTGTGAGGTCTATTCACCTGATTATCTGGGCAAAAAGGATGTATTTGTTGGGGGCACAAAAATACTTGCCATTGAAGATAAAATAGAAATCAATTCAATTAATATTGAAATAATCGACTGCTCAGGATTAAAATTAATTCCCGGATTAATAGATGCCCATGTTCATATTGCAGGCGCAGGTGGCGAAGGCGGTCCTGCCACAAGAACCCCCGAACTGCAACTAAGTATGCTTTTAGAAGGTGGAATAACAACAGTAATAGGTTGTCTTGGAACAGATGGTTTTGGAAGAGACCCACTTGCCGTTTTAATGAAAACAAAAGCCTTACGCGAAGAAGGTGTTTCTGCATGGATGTACACAGGATCTTATCAGGTTCCTACTCCAACAATTCTCGGAGGCGATCCAGGAAAAGATATTACTGCAATTGATGAGGTAATTGGTGTAGGAGAAATTGCGCTTTCCGACCACAGATCGTCAAACCCCGAAACTTCGGAGCTTATTAGACTTGTTGAACATGCAAGAGTAGGAGGAATGTTAGGAGGTAAAGCCGGTATTGTTAACATTCACATGGGCGATGCTCAAAATCCTTTCAAACCAATTTACGATGCAGTAGAAAATTCCGAACTCAACTTTAAACAATTTTTGCCTACTCACGTCAATAGAAACGATTATATTTTTGAAGACGCTAAAACCTATGGCAAAAAAGGCTATGTTGATATTACAGCCAGTTCCTATCCGTATTTCCCTCAGTATGAGATAAAACCTTCTACTGCCATTATTGAACTTCTTAAAGCTGGTGTGCCTATTGAGCATATTACAATGACTTCTGATGCTTGTGGTTCTTTACCTGATTTTGATAAAGACGGCAATCTTATTAGATTGGAAATGGGATTACCAAAATCCATTTTCACCGAAATGAAAGATGCTGTTAATGAAGGTCTTGAATTACAAGAAGCCCTTAAGGTAGTTAGCTCCAACGTTGCACATATTCTTAAACTTAAACAAAAAGGAAGAATAGAAACCGGTAAAGATGCCGATATGGTGTTGCTAGACCAAAATTTTGAAATAAAACATCTTACAGCTATGGGTAAACTAATGATAAAAGACAGCAAAATGCTCAAAAAAGGAGCCTACGAAAGATAAATTATTGTGAAAGAAATACCGGTTAAAAACTATCAACTGATAGATGGCCCATTAAGTTTGGAACAAATTCAAATTCTATCCGGTGCTAATTATTTTAGTGCAGATAGAGTTATTCGCCTGAGAATAAACTTAAACGAATTCGACGAGGTGTTCTCTGACGAAATTCCCGGCCTATACGAAAAACTTGTTAAAAAAATACCTTCTCTTATCGAACACCACTGCTCGGTGGGCGAAAGAGGAGGTTTCCTTCTTAGAGTAAAGGAAGGCACTTTGCTCGGACATATTCTTGAGCATGTTTCTCTGGAATTAAAGCATCTGGCCGGAATGGAAGCAGGATTTGGAAAGACAAGAATGACCAAAATTCAAGGCGTTTACAATGTTGTTTATAGATTTGTTGATGAAGTGGCAGGTGTATATGCCGGCGTTTCCGCATTTAATTTCCTAAATTCTATTCTAACAGAAAAAGATTTTGATATTGATGAGGTTATTGCAAAACTTATTGAAATAAGAAACAACAGATTATTAGGATTTAGCACTCAAGCCATTGTAAATGAAGCTGAAAAAAGAGGAATTCTTTGGGAAAGATTAGACGACTACAATTTGGTTCAGCTTGGTTCCGGTAAACACAGAAGACTAATAAGAGCAACTATTACCGAAAAAACCTCTCTTATTGCTGTTGAAACAACCGACGACAAATATAGAACCACAAGCATACTGAAAGAAGCCGGCTATCCGGTTCCTGAAAGAATAATTACAACTTCCCATGTTGAAGCAATTGAGTTTTTCCGGCAACTTGGAAAACCTGTTGTTACAAAACCTGCTTTTGGTAACCAGGGAAAGGGAATAAGCCTTAATATTTCCGATGAGGCTTATCTTATTAAGGCTTTTGCCAGAGCATTAAAATACGACGAGGAAGTTATTGTGCAAGAGCATATTACCGGCTTTTCATACAGAATTTTGGTAATTGACAATAAGTTTGTTGCGGCTGCGGTTCTAGAATCACCATTTATTGTTGGAGATGGAAAAAGTAGTATTGAGCAACTTGTAGAAAAATTAAATCAAAACCCCGAAAGAAGTGAAAGCTGTTTAGGAAAACTAAGTACTTTTTCAATAACCAATGACAGTTTAGAGCTTCTTGAAACCCAAAATCTAAATCTAAAATCTGTTTTGGAAGATGGAAGAAAATTTCAACTTTGCAATTCCGGAAATTACCGACTTGGAGGAAAAGCAATTGATGTAACCGACAATGTTCACATTCACAATCGTTTGCTGGCAGAACATGTGAGCAAAATATTAAATCTTGATGTTGCCGGTATTGACATTATTTCGGAAGATATTTCAATTCCCTTATTCGAAAACTCCGGTAAACTTATTGAAATTAATGCTGCTCCCGACTTCAGACTGCATATTAATCCTTTCGAAGGTTTACCCAGACCGGTTGAGTCCGCTTTTGTTGATATGTTATTTCCTGATGCAGATAGAACCAGAATACCAATTTTTTCAGTTGTTGGTTATAGCGGATGTTCGCTTCTAATTGACATTCTTTATTTCTGGCTCTCCGAAAAAGGATTAAAAACCGGAAAAGTAAAAAGCAACGGACTTTATACATCCGGAAATTTATGTCTAAAACAATTAGACGAAATAAGTTCAAAAGATATAAAAACTTTGTTAAGCGATCCTACATTAGATTTTGCTCTTACCGAGGTGCCGGTGAAATCTATTCTTAAAGATGGTTTAGGATATAAATTTGCAGACATTGGAATTGTATTAAATATGGATTTTTCTGATGAAAAGTTTTATGCCTACGACCACATTAGAGATGAAGAAGATTTAGCTTATGCCGTTTCAGTAGTTGCCGAGGAAGTATACGATGAAGGATTTACAATTCTAAATGCAGATAATACTTTAATAGCAGGCATGGCCGAAAGATGTTACAGCAAAATTGCATTTTTTTCACAAGATACTGAAAATCTTTTAGTTAAAAATCACTTAAATCAAGGTAATGAAGCAGCTATACTTGAAAACAATTGCATTTATGTTTGTTACAAATCTAGTCGCTTTGAAGTATTCCGGCTAAATGATAAAGAAATAATTAGTAATGAAACAATTGAAGTTATACTTGCATCTGCCCTTACCATGTTAGTTTGGGGAGAAAACACCACTCGTATTTCCGAAATATTAAATTCGTTCTGGAAAAATTATTCAGGAAAATAACCTTTCATAATACCTCTTGAGGAATTTTTTACAAAAAGTATAATCTCGTCACGTTCAGGAGAGGCAGAAAGTTCAGCTTCAATATATTCCAGAGCTTGGGAGTTATTAAAACCCTTCAGATATAGAATTCTATAAATATTCTGAATTTCATTTATTTGTTCATTTGAATAACCTCTTCTTCTTAATCCAATGGAATTAATTCCAACGAAACAAAGCGGTTCTCTGGCTGCCTTAACGTATGGGGGAACATCTTTTCTAATAAGTGACCCTCCTGAAACCATAACATGCTGACCAATATGAACAAATTGATGAACAGCCGACAAACCTCCAACAATTGCCCAATCGTCAATTGTAACATGTCCGCCCAATGTGGCAGCATTAGCTAGAATACAATTGTCGCCAACAATACAATCATGAGCTATATGTACATAAGCCATAATAAGGCAATTACTGCCAATTACAGTTTTATAATTTGCTTTAGTGCCTCTGTTAACTGTAACACATTCTCTTATAGTAGTATTATCTCCAATTTCAACTGTAGTTTTTTCACCTGCAAATTTCAAATCCTGAGGTATTGCAGAAATCACAGCTCCCGGAAAAATTCGGCAATTCCTACCAATTCTGGCACCTTCCATTATGGTAACATTAGAGCCAATCCATGACCCTTCCGCTATTTCCACATCTTTATCAATGGTAACAAATGGTTCAATCACAACGTTTTCAGCAATTTTTGCTTCTCTGTGAATGTAAGCTAAAGGTTGTTTCATTTATAATTATTCTTTTACTTTTATTATCTGTGCCATCATTTGGCCTTCCATTACAATATTTTCGCCAACAAAGGCTTCACCTTTCATATTTATTATTCCCCTTCTTATGGGAGCCAACAATTCAAGACGAAAAATAATAGTGTCGCCCGGCACCACTTTTCTTTTGAATTTTACTCCATCGATTTTCATAAATATAGTGAGATAGTTTTCAGGATACGGAACAGTACTTAATGCAAGTATTCCTCCCGTTTGAGCCATTGCTTCAATCTGTAATACACCCGGAAAAATTGGTTCGCCCGGAAAATGTCCAACAAAAAAGCCTTCATTCATTGTTACATTTTTCATTCCAACTACCGAAGTTTCGTTTAATTCCAAAATTTTATCAATAAATAAAAAAGGAGGTCTGTGAGGCAATATTTCCTGAATTTTGTTAATATCCATTAATGGCTCAATATTAGGATTATACACAGGAACATTTGGTTTCATCCTTTCCTTTTTCAAAATTTTTCTAAGTTCTTTAGCAAACTCAGTATTTGCCATGTGACCGGGTCTTTTTGCAATTATTTTACCCTTAATTGGCGCACCAACCAGACCTAAATCCCCAATTAAATCTAATAATTTATGTCGTGCCGCTTCGTTCCCAAATTGCAATTCAAGATTATTTAAAACACCATTTTTCTTTACCTTAACATGTGGTTTCTTAAATAAATCGGCAAGTCGGTTTAATTCTTCTTGGCTAAGTTCTTTATCAATTATTACTATGGCATTATCGAGATCTCCCCCTTTAATCAGATTATTTTTCAATAAAATTTCAAGTTCACTCAAAAAAACAAAAGTCCTACATGGGGCAATTTCTTTAGAATAATTATCAAAATTCTCAAGACTTGCATATTGATTTACCAATTCAGAAGATTCATAATCTATTAGAACGTTTACCGATAAAACATCGTCGGGATAAATTGTTATCTGTATCCCTTTTTCCTCATTTGTATATTGAACTTTTTCTTTAACAACAAAACATTGTTTTTCTTCTTCAAGTTCTTCAATTCCTACTTTTTCAATAAGATCAACAAATGGTTGAGCTGAACCGTTCAAAATTGGGATTTCTGACCCTGCAACATCTATAACTACATTATCTATCCCCATACCGTAAAAAGCAGAGATAATATGCTCTACAGTACTTACTTTAACTCCATTTTGTTCAATTGTTGTTCCTCTTGAAGTATCAACTACATTGTCGGCAATAGCCTGAACAATTGGTTGTCCGTCTATATCTGTCCTTCGAAAAACATAACCGGTTCCTGCAGGAGCCGGATTTATTGTCAATTTTACAGAATCACCTGAATGTAAG
>JAFGXD010000053.1 GCA_016936815.1 Bacteroidales bacterium | reverse complement strand
AGGGCAATTGATTTGATGCAAAACAAACCTTATTTCCATTTATCATGTATTTTCTGATCCATTCAATAGACAGGGAGTCGAAGAAAGAGTTGTAACCTATATAAAACAACAGGCTATTTGTATCTGAATCGGGAATTATTTTCTGGGGTCTTTTTTTCAACTCCATAAAATCATCTTCATCATAACTTTCTTTAAGCAAATTATACAAATAACTGGTGCCGTATGGATGCGAGCTTTTATGACTAAGTGTTGGTTGCCAGTTATGTTCCGGCATATATTGTTTTAAAATTAAAAATCCAGCTGTAAGTGCGGCAATTACAGAAAATACTATTATCATGATTATAATTGTACCTCTTTTCACACCAGTTGCTTTAAAAATTCATGAAATTTACCAGAAACCTTTGTATAAAGCTGTTGGTCTATATTGTAGTTTCCAAACCATGCCTGCTCATAAATATTTGTAATCAGGGCAAATTGTATTCCGGCTTTCCGGCTAAACATTTCCCTGACATACTGACCGTTGGTCTTATCTCTTTTCCAGGCAATGTGTTCTTTATCAGAAAGTTTTTTGATTATTCTCAGGTATAAAATACGAATGGCCAATGTGTATTCTCCCTTTTCAAGTGCTTTGGTCAATAAAAAATCAAAATCTGCATTGTGCAGGTCATCTTCAAGGTTTTCAACTATTTCACCCAGTTTTCGGCGAGGTACTTTCTCTTCGAAAAAATTAAAGAAATGCTTCAATAGCAGGTAAAACACAAAAGCAAAAACGCCAATAATAACCACCACCAGTATTATTTTCAGAAATAGAATAGCTTGTTTTGAGGTTTTTATATCTCTGTTTTTATTTAGATTGTTTTTATTCTTTTTCTCCTTTGGCTTGAACTCTTTAAAGTTTTCGGAATAATCTGTCTTACCGGTAATTTTCTGCCATTTATCTTTTTCGAAATATGCCGATTGCTCTGACAGCTTATTTTGTAAAGCATATACAGACATTTTTGCTCCTGATAAAAGAAACAACAACAAAAGAATAATATGTATAAATCTGCTAATTTTCAATTTCGTACCCCCTGATTGTTTTTTTTATTCCTATCTGATCAATTCTGGCGATTAAATTTTCTGCAGTTTGTCTTTCTTTTAAACTATAGAAAATCAGGCTGTTTGCAATTACCAGAATACTGAGGCTAAATAATATTCCGAAATAGAAAAGAAAGCAGACAATAAAATTAAGCGCCGTATCAATATATTGATCTTCGAGCCAAAGATTCCATTTAATAAACTGCAGTAATCGGGAATAAGTTCCCGGGCTTAGTAAAAGCATTAATAGCGTTATCAGTGAACCGAACTTTATGTTTAATAGCAGCAAGTTCCCAAAATTTCTGTTCAGAAACCTTATTATACCAGTAATACTGTTTAGAATACCCTCGTTATAATACAAGCTGAATTTGAGACTAAGCAACAAAACAGGCATAGCTATTATAAGTAACAGAATGCTAAATATAAAGGGAAGAAAAAACACCGCATTAAAAACAATACTGCAAATAGTAGAAGATGCTAAAAACTTAATCCCAAATGCTTCGTACTGTTCTTTTGGTGTTGTTATTTTATTAAATAAACTATATACAAAGTACAGAAGCAGCGATATTGTAAAGGTGTTTACAGCAAAAAGTTTTATGTTCTCCTGATATTTAAAGAAGATGAGCATCGGCCGATATTCATTAAGTATGGAGGTGTTTATGTCGTGAAAGAAAAAGTTAGTAAATAAGCTTAGAATTATTGCTGTAGGGACTGAAATAAAAAGAATAAGTTTTAAAACCTTTCCTGAACCATTTTTTAGTATTTTCAAAGTGCCGCCAAACAGCATTTCACCACTTTGAATGCTGCTTAAATCCGGCAGTTCAGATATAGTACTATTTAGTTTTTCATCTACCTCAAGTTTTTCGGGTTTTCTTTTAGCTACTCTGTGAGGGTAAACCACAAAATAACTTAGTATAAATCCAAATGAAGCAAGAATTACAAAAATTCTAACAGGATCAGCAACCTCTGTATGACGAGTAAAAAAACCTTCGATAAATGCAGCAAAAATAAAAACAGGCACCAGTCCGAGCATTACCTTTAAGCCTCTTCGTGCAGAAAGTCTTAGCGACTGCGAACGGGTGTAACTGCCGGGAAGTATTAATCCCCGTCCTATTGTAAAGCCTGCCGCTCCAGCAATTACTATTGCCGAAATTTCCAGGCTTCCGTGTTGCCAGATAGTAAGAAACGATTCCCTGAATAAATCGCGTTCAATGAAGAAATATTGAAAGGTCCCCAGCATGATTCCATTTTGTAAAAGACTTAGCAGCGTGCCAAACCCAAAGAACAATCCCAGGATGAAAGTAATGAAGGCAACCCGGATATTATTAAGTGTAATGCCCAGGAACATATCAACCTCGTTTTGTGTTTTGTAAACAGCCATTGGGTCATCGTTGGCAATATTTGTTTTAGTCATTTCAATATACTTGTCGCCAAGTATAGAATAAGCAAAATCGGGTTCATGAACCGAACTTATAATACCAATAGCTATTGATAGCGAGAAAATAAGGAAGGAAAACAAAAGCTCATACCTTATCTTGTACATAACAACCGGGAGTTCTGTTTTCCAGAATTCAGCAAAATGTTGCCACTTTATTTTCCGGGTATTATTGATGTCGTTAAAAAGCAATTGGGCAATGCCATTCAGGTAAACACGCACCGAACGGCTTTTATAAAATGTCTGAGCGAAAGCCAGGTCATCAGTTATCTGAATAAATAGTCTGCTTATTTTTGAGGGTTCTTTCTTGTTGCTTTTCAGATCCTCTTCATAAGTTTTCCATTTCTCAATGTTGTGTTTAATGAACCCGGATTCTTTCATTGGTAGGGGCTGTTCTTTACCTTAACTTGTAATGGTTAAACTGTTATCGGCTTGTAAAATACTAAAAAAAATGTTTAATTTTTTCTGTAGAGCCAATAAATCATTTTAGGGTTTCTGCATCTAACAATTATTATTTGTTTTATGAATTCTTCATAATAAGAAATATTTATTAATATAGAACTCAAATAGAAAATGACCAAACGAATAGACATAACAACAACACAAAATGTTGTAATTGACTGTAAAGCGGCAACTGTTTTTGAGCGGATGCTGGCCTGGTTAATCGATGCTGT
>JAFGXD010000052.1 GCA_016936815.1 Bacteroidales bacterium | reverse complement strand
TTAATTATAAGTATTTTGGTTTGTATTATGATGGAGGACTAATTCATTATTCAAGAAATGAAAAATATAATTTGGAATTTATTTTAGGTTTTGGGAGGGGCGATATAGAATTTGATAAAACTTCTTATTCTATGTTCGTACCCTTTGTAAGAAGATTTGTTCATTCCGAATATTTTAAGATTTATGGACAAATTGGAGCTTATGAAATAAAAAAATCTGCTAAGAAACCCAACAGAAAATCAAGTTCTTGCTTATTATTAAGAACAAACTATTGTCATTTTATTAATAACTTTGCTTTAGAAGAATATAGTGCCGACAGAGGGTCAGGCTATACCTTTGATGTTACAGATACATTGTTTTTTTCAAAAATGCAAAATACAGGTTTTTTTATTGTTGAACCGGGATTTGTTTACACCACCGGAGGACGATTTCTGGAAATGAAATTACAAATTGGGTATTCAACTACTTTGAATTTTAGTTTACCCCCAAGAGATATGAAATACAATTTATTTAAGTACAAACATTTTAATTTTTGTTTCGGAATCGCTTTTAAAATCAAAGGAAAGGAAAAGAAAACACCTTTAGAATTGAATTAACTCAAGTTTATTAATTAAGCTATCTCTAACAATAATAAAATCATTCATAAGGCTGTCTTTAATAGGTTCAACAGGCGGAGCTTCAACTTTTAGTGGGTCAACAGGCTGCCCGTTTTTGTAAAAACGAAAATCTAAATGTGGACCGGTAGATAATCCTGTACTTCCTACATAGCCAATTATGTCGCCTTGTTTTACTGTTGCTCCACTTTGTATTCCCGGACCGTATTTACTTAAGTGTAAATATGCAGTTGCGTAATTGCTGTTATGCTGGATTTTAACCATGTGCCCGGCACCACCACTATATCCCATAGATATAACTTTTCCATCGCCAATTGTCATTACCGGAGTCCCAACAGGAGCAGCATAATCGACTCCATGATGAGGCCTTCTAATTTTTAAGATAGGATGAAGTCGACTGTTAGAAAAGTGCGAGGTAATTCTGGAAAATTGTAATGGAGCTTTTAAGAAAGCTTTTCGTAAACTGTTTCCGTTTTGGTCGTAATAGCTCTCAATGCTATCTTGCGTAAAGGGAATAGCAAAATATGCACTATCGGAATGATAAAACCATGCTGCATGTATTTTTCCAAAACCAACTTTTGTGGAGTCTACATAGTATTCTTCGTAAATCATTTTAAATTTATCGCCTACTTGTAATCCGAAAAAGTCAATACTCCACGCATAAATATCAGATAATGAATTCGATAAAATCGGATCATACCCTCTTCCGGCCATTGCATTCCATAATGAGGTTTCAATTTCCCCCGATGCAATTGATAAAACAGTGTTGACAGGCTTTGCACCTAAATAAATTTTTGCTTCTTTCCTTAAATCGAAAACTACATAATCTACAGGGGTATGTTCATAAACAATTATATGAACTGTTTTAGCGGTATCACGTTCGCAAAAAAAAGTAAGAGGTTTGCCGGCACGCATTTTCCTTAAATCGAAAATACTATCGGATGCTTTTACAATTTCATCAATTTTACTCATTCCAATGCCGTAAGGATTAAGTAATTGAGATAAATTTTGATTATCGCCAATGTTAATAGTAAAAATTTCAAACGAGTCTATTTCAATACCGTAGAGGGTTTCCGGTGTTTTTTGCGGCTGCTCTTCAATTATAACTTTGCTTTCTTTTTGGTTTTCAGAATTACATGAAATAAAAACAGAGATAAGTGAAAAAATAATAAAGGAAAATAATTTGTAACTTTTATTTTTCATTGAATAGAAATTTTAAAAAAAAACAAAATTAACTATTATTAAACAGCTTCCAAATTCAATATAACTAAGAACCCGGTGTGTATGTATCATCCTCTCCACTAAAAACAGTCTCCCCACCAGAGGTAGAAAATAGATTAATAACCTTAATTACAGGTTTCTGCCAGTTCTTCTTCCTTATTTTGTTTTCCTTTATTATCATGAACAAATTACGAAGTTCTAAAATTTGTTAAATCTGTCTGCAAAAATACCATATTCGAGATATGAAATAAAGCTAACCACCTTGTTAATAAAAAAAATCGGTTTTTTTCAATTCTTCTCACTTCTATTATCAGCTGAATATCAGTTACATAAAAAACACTTCATTTATTTCATTTATTAACAATTTTCTTTCATTTACTCAATATTGCTATTTAAGTAATTATTTACTTGTTTCGTCAAAAAATAATAGAACTCTAAATATTAGTGAAACTTTTTAAAAAAAAATCGTAAAAAGGCTATATAAGTATTTTTACTCGACAAAAATAGGTAATTTTACCCTATAATTTGCAAAAAAAACAAATACGATGAAATATTACATTTTGACCGGTATTATTTTTCTTTTAGGATTAATATCACAAGCGCAGGATTGGATGTGGCACAAGCAAATGGAAAGTGTTGAATTAAATAGACCTGTTTCAACAGTTTACAAGAATGGTAAAATTTTCTTTTCAGGGGAATTTCTTGGTTCTTTAACATATGACGGACAGAATCTTTCCACATTTGGTGATAGAGACGGTTATATTGCAAGAATGTCTGATAATGGCGATTTAGAATGGATTAAGCAAATAGGTAGTTCCGGGACTGATTGGCTTCAGCAGTTAGCATTTGATGAAAGTGGAAATATTTATGTATCCGGTTCAACAAGTGGAACTTGCAACTTTTCGGGAACAAATATATCTCATTCAGATAATTACGATGGTTTTGTTGCAAAATATGATATTAATGGCAATTTACTTTGGGCAAAAAATTTAATATGGGGGACTAACTTGCAAAGAATTGTTAGTCTAACTGTAGATTCTGATAATAATATTATTATTTCAGGATATTTTACCGAAGAAATTACCTTTGGCGATATAAGCACACCTGCTTCTTGTGTTAGCGAGGCAATTACCACAACTAATCTTTTTTTGGCAAAATTCGACAATAATGGAAATAATATATGGCATAAGGTTTTTACTTCGGATAATAACGCAAGATTTCCTGCTGTAAAAGCTTTTGGCACAGATATTTTTGTTGGTGGATTTTTTAGAGGCAATTTAATTTATGAAACCGATACTTTTAAAAGTAATATGACAGCTTATGACGATATTATTGTTCTAAAACTAAACAGTTCAGGTAATTTTATATGGAATAGGATGATGGGAGGATCTAATCATGATAGAATTAGCTCAATTGATATAGATAATTCAGGAGACATCTATTTATCTGGTTACTACAAAAGTGCAGATTTAAAACTTGCTTCCGATGAAACTAATACTGTTAATTCCAGTTTTGCTCAATATGGTGACTATGACCTTTTTGCTGCTAAATACAGCAATAGTGGCAGTCTGGTTTGGTACGATTTGATTGGTGGTACCGGAAGCGATAGTTATATTAATTCTGAAATTAAGGATAATGTTTGGTTGCTAACAGGTGTTTATACAAATAGTATTAATTTCCCTCATGGCAGTTTAGATTCAATAGGAACCAATACCAATAGTTTCTTCGTAACTTATAATACACAAGGAAATACGTTGTTATTGGGGTCGATTGCCGGATTAGAAGCCGATCGCGGCGTTGCTTGCACAATAGATGATAATAATGGGCTTTATGTTTCTTCGTTAATGAGATCTTTGTCTTTTACTGCCGGGTCGGAAAATATTAACAATACCTCAACAAGCGGCAATGTTCTTATCTCTAAATTTGGTTGCTTCGAGGTTCTTAGCTCAAGTTCTACACCGGTAAAATGTGTTGATGGAATGGGAATTCCTTACAGCAATGACGGTACTGCTTCAGCCTTTCCGGAAGGTGGCAAGGAGCCCTATCAATATTCTTGGTCGAATGGTGGAAATACGCAGGTAATTTCAGGCTTAGATGTTGGCAATTATACGGTTACAGTTTTAGATAATTCAGGTTGTAGTCTTACATCTACTGTTACAGTAAATTATTTACCTCATGTAAGTTCAGCAATAATTTCTTCTTCAAATGTAACATGTAATGGATATGCCAATGGATCAGCCACAGTTAGTGCTTCAAATGGAAATCCTCCTTACAGCTATAATTGGACAGGAGGTTCATCATCAACAACAGCTTCTAATCTTTCCGGGGGCACAAATTATGTTACTGTAACCGATATGTGTGGAAATATGTCTGTTAATTCAGTTGTAATAAACGAACCAACAGCTTTAGGATTAAGTCTTACCGGCAGTTTGTATAATTATGGCGGCACTTGTATAGCCAGAGTTTATGCAAATGCTTCAGGCGGTACTCCTGCATATTCTTATGTTTGGGGTGTCTATTCCGGAGGTATTATTCAGAATAACGGAAGCAATGTTTGGGTTTATGCCGATGCCTATTATTCAATTTCTTTAACCGATAATAATGGATGTAATATTAGCGGTTGGTTCTACGTGCCCGGCTGTAATAAATCTTCTACTGAACCTGATACTGATTTAGATTATTTGTCGTGGGATTCTTATATGGAAATAGAAATTGTTGAAGGAACCGATGATCCTGTAGAAGAACTTGAAGGAACAACTGTTTCTGTTGATGAGGCAAAAGTTTTCGAAATTAAAGTTTTTCCAAATCCTGCAACAAACATCATTTCAATAGAAATACCTGAAAACTTTAGCGGCGATTACAAAATTGCAATCTACGATGTTTTAGGAAATAAATTGAAAACCAGTAATAGCTCCTTAGACAAATCTAACATTCAAATTAACATATCTGCCTATCCTTCAGGTTCGTATTCCGGAATAATTTCTACTAATATGGGAGATTATGTTTTTAGATTTGTAAAATTATAAGGCTCAAATTTTATTATTCCTAAACCTTTATTTCCTATTTTGTATGAATTTGTAAAAAAAAAATTGCAAATGACTTCCTTTATGCCTTATCTTTGCATAGAATTAATCTAAATAAAAATAAACAATGAATATAAATATGGGAAAGGCAGATAGAATAATTAGAGTAATTATTGCTGCCGTTGTTGCTATACTATTTTTTACAGGAATTATTGAAGGAACATTAGGAATTATCTTATTGGTAATTGCAGGGGTTTTTCTTCTAACATCTTTGGTTGGTTTTTGTCCGCTTTATTGTCCTTTAGGCCTTAAAACTTGTGGAGCAAAAAAATAGGTAAAAATTAAAACGAGCATGTTCGTTAAAAAACTGAGGCTTTGTTACATGCAGCAAATCCTCATTAATAAATAGTACAAATATGAAAACTTCATTTATAGTTATTTTATCGCTTGCACTGTTTTTTACAGCTTGCAACAGCGACGATGAACCGGTTCCAACCGTAACTTCAACATCAGATGTTCTGGAAACAGGATCTTGGAAAGTTAGCTATTACTACGATAGCGATAAAGACGAAACCTCAGATTTTTCGGCCTATTCTTTCAGTTTTAACAACGATAGATCCTTGGTTGCCACTATGGGTTCTACAGTAAAAAATGGCACGTGGTCTGTTTATCAATCAGACGGTAAAACAAAAATGGACATTAATTTAGGAACTGCAGAGCCATTAGAAGAATTAAACGATGATTGGATTGTAGTTGAAAGTAGCTCAAGTCTTATTAAACTTGAAGACCAAAGTGGCGATGGTTCAATGGATTATTTACATTTTGTAAAAAACTAAATCGCATCAGATTTTAAATCTACCAATGTTTTTCCGGAGTCTTTTAACAAACCGTAAGACCACCTTATAATAACCAATGAACTAACAAGAGCTGCAATAGGATCAATTATGCCTAAATCCCAGTATTTAGCAGCAAGAAGTCCTACTATTGCAGATAAACTTGTTACAGCATCCGCCAAAACATGCAAATATGCGGCTCTGATATTAATATCAGAGTCGTCGTGTTTGTGATGAAGAATTACAGCCGATAGAATATTGACAATCAGTCCAATAATTGCAACAATAATGGCTTCATTGAAAAGAATACTAACAGGATTCTGAAATCTCTCAAATGCTTCAATGATAATGAAAAGAGAAAAAAACAGCAGGAGAATTCCACTTGTATAGCCGGATAAAGATAAAATCTTTCCGGAATCTGCTTTAAGCCTTCTATTTCTTTCCATTTTTCTAACCAAGAAATATGCAAGCCAACTTAAACCAATAGCCATAACATGAGAACCCATGTGAATTCCGTCGGCCAGCAAAGCCATTGAACCTGACATTATTCCATAAAAAATTTCAACAACCATAGTTGCTCCCGTAAGCAAAACAACTATTGCAGTTTTTCTTTCGTGAGAATGGGTATGATGGTGATGGTGTTCCATATTGCAAAATTACAATAAAAAAAGTCGTAATAAAAATAGCGAATATAAACCGCTGATAATCACCTGTCTATATTTTGATTTTTTTCAAGACAGAATAATAAATGGCAGAATTGCTATAAATGAAGGTTTTTAGAGTAATTTTGTGCAAAATTTCAGTAAAACATTTGGAAAGGTATTGTTTGATAAACTGAAAAAGATTTGAGAAACAAAAATTTATAAAGTGAAGATTTTACTAATTGCACCTTGTCCCGACAACAACCAAAGGCATGATACAATGGCCTTGCCACAATTAACACTTTCTGTATTAGCAGGTTTAACCCCTGCTGAACACGAAGTAAGTGTTGTAGAAGAAGTTCATAATGAAAAGATTGATTTCGATGTTGATGTTGATGTGGTTGGCATTACAATAATGACTCAAACCGCTATCCGTGGTTACCAAATTGCAAACGAATTTAAAAGCAGAAATAAGACTGTAATTTTTGGAGGTATTCACGCCACCGTTATGCCAAAAGAAGCCATTATGTTTGGCGATGCGGTTGTAATTGGCGAAGCTGAAAACGGTTTATGGGAGCAAGTTTTAAGAGATGTTCAAAGTCATTCTCTAAAAGAATTTTACAAATTAGAGGAATTCCCTCAACTCGATAAGGTTGTTATTCCAAGAAGAGATTTGATTAGAAAATCTGCCGGAAAATTTAAAATAGCTCCTGTAGAAACAGGAAGAGGTTGTCCCTATAACTGTGATTTCTGCACTGTTTCAAGATCTTTTGGAACAAAACAAAGACATAAATCAGTAGATCATGTAATTGACGATCTAAAACTTATTGAAGAGAAAACTCTTTTCTTTTTGGATGACAACATTACTTTAAATAAGAAATACGCTAAGGAATTGTTTACCAAAATGATTCCACTAAAGAAACAATGGATTGGTCAGGCTTCCATAAATATTGTGAACGATACTGAATTATTGGATTTGGCAAGAAAATCGGGTTGTAAAGGCTTTCTTATTGGTTTTGAATCTATGACAGATGCAGGTAGAGAAAAATACAAAAAGAATTTTTCGGGGTTCGACCAGAATGTAAATGCTATTAAGACATTGCAGAAATATGGAATAATGACAATGGCTTCTTTGGTTTTTGGATTAGACTCTGATAAGATTGATGTATTTGAAAACGCACATACGTTTATTAAAAAGGCAAAACCTGCATTTTTACAAGCTTGTGCATTAACACCTTACCCGGGAACAGCGGTTTTTGAACAAATGAAGGCTGAAGGAAGAATATTAACCGACGATTGGAGGCAATTCGATGCCAAGAAAGTAATTATTGTTCCAAAAGGAATGACAGTTGACGAAATGCAAGCCGGATATACAAGAATTAAAGATCTTACTTATAGTCATAAATCTATTTTTAGTCGTTCTTTGCCCCATATTTTTAAAGGATTTGTTGAGTCCATTTTCTATTTTTCAGTTAATTATGGAGCAAGAAAATGGCATAGAACCGGTTTAACTGCTAAAGTTTATAGAAACGAACCGGGCAAACCTGTTGATTTTGATGTAACTAAATACGTAAAGCCTGTAAAGGCTGCGGTTATGGCTGAATAACATAAATGGTATAGATATCTTTTTTTTGAGAAATAGTATTTTTGTGTAGGAATTATTTTGTTTCACTGTAATTTATTGAATTTATACTTATGGAGAATTACTCTGAGGAAATAATACTTCCTATGGGAAAAAGAAAGATTTGTAATCATGTAATTATTACTAAAACTGAATTTCCATTCCATGGTATTACTCAAAAGTTCCTTCCAAACCCAACTATTGCATTAGTGTTTCATTATGGTGACGAATTATCATATTCATTAGATAATGTCAATTTTGTAACGCTACCAAAACAATATGTTGTTACTCCATTTATGGCTGATTCTTCTTTGTTTTTTAAATTTGGAAAAACTCTTAAATCAGCGATTTTTGTAATGAAACCATCTGCATATTTTTATCTAAGAAAAAAATATTCCTCATGCAAACCTGATATTTTCTCAAGTCAGGAGAGTTGCCTGGGACAAGATTTGAAAACGAAATTAATAGATGCCTTTTATCCTGTTATTGATGTGAAAATATCCATTAATAATGTGATGGATGTTTTTTCAAGTATAAAAATTGAAAACTCTCATACTCTTTCAATAATTGATAAATCTTTTAAACTAATTGATTTATCGCATGGAACATTAACTGTTATGCAATTAGCAGATAATCTTAATATTTCAGTAAGAACCCTTGAAAGATATTTTGTTTTAAACACCGGGATTTCGCCGGCAAAATATTCTAGAATAGTGAGATTTTTTGTTTTATTACATTCTTTAATAAATGTAACAAATGGTTCAAAAACTGAATTAATAGAAAAACTTAATCTTACCGATTATTCTCATTTGCACAAAGAATTTAAGAAATTTACGAGTGAAACTCCAAATAAATATCTTAAGAATTTAAATACATCTTATTATTTCGAAAAACAGTTTTTGAAACCAACAATGTCGGGAATTTACAAAGATTAGAACCTTTTCATTAATTACTTTTGCGGCTCACTTAAACAATCTAAAAAAAAATTAACCATGAAAAAACTCGCTTATTTATTTTTGGCTATTGCCATATTGGGTGTATCTTGTAAAAAAGATAAGGATGAAGATCCTGTAATTCAGAATCTTGTTATTAATACCGATGTAGTTGTTCCTACAACATGGAAGGCAGATAAAACTATTATTATTGATGGGCACATATATGTTAACGATGACTTAACAATTGAACCTGGTGCTGTAATAAAATTTAAAGAAGGATCTTCACTCAACATTGGAAACTCAGAATATGGTTCAATGCTTGCTGAAGGTACTGCTGAAAAGCCAATTCTATTCACATCATATTCTGCAAACCCAAGTCCCGGAGATTGGAAATATATTTACTTTGGTGAAAACAACTCTTCAAGTCGTAGTAGTTTAAAATATTGTACAATACAATATGGTGGTGATACAGATTATGGAATGTTGCATTTTTATAATACTCAAATTAAACTTGAAAACACAATTATTAAAAACTCTTTGAAAAACGGTGTATATGCAGAAAGTGATGCTAAATTTTTTTCTTGTATAAACAATACTATTTCAAATTGTGGAATGCATGCAATGGATGTAGATGTTAATTGCGTTGCAACAATTAGTGCCACCAACAGCTTTTCTGTAACAGGTAATTACGGAATTAAAGTAAGCAATACAGAACTTAAGGGAACAGTTACATGGAATAAACTTGATGTTCCTTATTTTATTAATGATGGCTTATGGCTTGATGCCGAAACAGGAACTGCCGAACTAACTCTAGCCCCCGGTTGTGTTGTTAAGATGGGTGCAAATCAAGGAATTTTTGTTGGCAATTACCATTACGCAAAACTTATTGCCAACGGTACAGCATCAGAGCCTATTACAATAACTTCGGGAGCGGCTTCTCCTTCGGCAGGCGATTGGAGTTATGTAGAATTTGGAACAAACAATAATGCAGGAAGTATTCTAAATTTCTGCAACATTTCTTATGGTGGTAATAATACCGATTATGGAATTATTAATGTTAATTATACTTCCGATTTAACTATTAGTAATTGTAATATTAGTTATTCAGAAGGTCATGGTATTTATCTTTATGATGCATCTCCTGTAATGTCCGGAAATACTTTTAGCAATATTGCTGGTGAAGATGTTTACACAGAACCGGGTAAATAAATGCTACTTAAAAATTCAATAACCGGGGTTAATATAAAACTCCGGTTTTTTTTGCTCTAAAAAACCATTAAAGCCTCATTAATAGTCTTGTCTATTTTATTTATTACCGGATAAAATCCTTTGTCGTCTAAAATATTTCTTACTATAAATCCCTTAATAAATACATCCAAAACTTCTTTCGAAACTTCTATCTGTTCAGCATTAGCTTTTACCCCATTTTTTTCGGCATATTCAATAAACTTATTAAAAATACCAATTGAATTCAAATATTTGCAAACCTGCTCATGGTTTTCGAATTTGTTAAGAATTCCCCGGTTGTTATCAGTAAAATCAAATCCGAATTTGTAAATCAATCCTTTGTTACTTACATTGTAATAGTAATCAGAAAAACCTGTGGTGTCTACCGGCACAAAAATATCGGGCATTATTCCGCCACCGCCATAGACAATTTTTCCTTTTGGTGTTACAAATTTCAATGAATCAGCAAATTGTGTTGAATCAACAGTAATCATTTCGCCATGTAGAAATCTGGTTTCCAATTCGTAAATATAATCCTCAGGATTTTCACCGTAAGGTTTTTGTACACTTCTGCCAACCGGTGTGTAATATCTGGAAACTGTCATTCTAATGGCAGAGCCGTCAGGTAAATCAATTTGTTCGCCTACCAAACCTTTTCCGAAAGATCTTAAGCCTAAAATTGTTCCTCTGTCGTTATCCTGTATCGCACCGGCCAAAATTTCACTTGCCGAGGCAGAATTATGGTCAATTAGCACCGCAAGTTCAAGGTTTAAGCAAAGGTTTGCAGATGTTGCGTAAATAGACCTTTTGGGTTGATGTTGTCCTTTTGTATAAACAATTAATTTGCCTTTTGGCAGAAACTCATCTGCAATTCTAGTTGCTGCATCCATGTAACCACCTGTGTTTCCTCGCAAATCTAAAATCAGGTTTTTCATGCCTAAATCTTTTAAGTCGAAAATAGCAGAGCGAAACTCCTGATAAGTAGTTCGGGAAAATTTGTTTATTTTAACATAGCCGGTCTTGTCATTTATCATATATGCTACATCAACACTAACAAGTGGAATTTGACCTCTGGTAATTTCAAAGTTTACCAATTCGGCAATATTTTTTCTTTTTATTCCAAGTTTTACAATTGTTCCACTTTTTCCCTTAAGTAGTTTCATTACTTTTTCATTGGAAATTTTTTTCCCAACAATTAGGCTATCATTTACCATTACAATTCTATCGCCGGCAAGTAGTCCAACTTTCTCTGATGGGCCTCCTTGTATTGTATTTACTACTACCACGGTATCTTTCTGAATATTAAACTGAATGCCAATTCCATCGAAGTTACCCTCTAATGGTTCATTTATTTCGTTTAATTCACTTGCTGAAATGTAAATTGTATGAGGATCTAATCCTTCCAGAATCCTTGGTATAGATTTTTCAACCAAATCATTAAAAGAAACTTCATCAACATAACTATTAGCTATTAATTGAAAGATGGTTGTTAGCTTATCTTTTTTTTCCTCTATTAGACTTCCTTTAGTAAAAGTTCTCCCAACAAAAATTCCTGCAATAAAAATAAGTGCCAAAGCAAAAGGTAAGTAAATAGCCAGTGATTTGTTTTTATAATCCATTATTTTTTTTATAAAACTATTTGTTTAATATCAATGCCTGCCCTTTTTAGAAGCTCAAAGCCATCGTTTTTATGGTAAGCTTCGCAATAGACAACTCTTTTAATTCCTGCTTGAATTACCAATTTAGCACATTCAATACAAGGCGAAGTAGTTACGTATAAGGTGGAGTCTTGACTTGAATTCCCTGATTTAGCTACTTTTGTAATGGCATTTGCTTCAGCATGTAATACGTAAGGCTTAGTATGAAAGTTCTCATCTTCGCAATCGTTCTCGAATCCTGAAGGTGTTCCATTATAACCATCGGAAATTATCATTTTGTCTTTTACTATTAGTGCTCCAACTTGCCTCTTTTTGCAATATGAGTTTTTGGCCCAAATTCTTGCCATTTCCAGATAATGTCTGTCGAATTGTTCTTGTTTGTTGTTTTCCTGCATAAAAATAATTTGTGCAAAGGTAAGAAAAATAGACTTTTGTAAAGAGGATTTAAAATTCTTTATTTTACTTCTATTGTTTTCTTTTGAATAAAATTTTCAAAATGGTTTTAATAATTATCTTTAAATCTGTATTTAAGCCGGCTTTTTCAATATAAATCAAATTAATTTTCAGTTTTGCAGGCATAATATTTTCAATATATTCCTTTTCAGGATTGTTGCTTTTAGCCAGCAATTCATTTTCGTTTATATATTCAATTGAGGCGTAGTCGGTTATTCCCGGCTTTACTGTTAAAACTTTTTTCTGTTCCTGGTTATACAATTCCACATATTTTCTAACCTCTGGTCTTGGTCCCACAAAGCTCATTTCGCCTTTCAATACATTTATTAACTGTGGAAGCTCATCTAGTTTGTATTTTCGTAAATAATAACCTGTTCGTGTAATTCTAGAATCTCTTCCTCCCACTGTTAGTAAGCCTTTCTTATCTGAATTAGGTCGCATTGTTCTAAATTTCATTAACCTAAAATCCCGGTTGTTTTTTCCAACTCTTGTCTGTAAATAAAAAATCCCTCCTCTGCTGTCTGCCAAAATTATTATTGCAATAATTACCAAAAAAGGGGTTAAAATAATTATTCCCAAAACTGAAAAGAAAATATCGAACAATCGTTTACACACTTTTTAGAACCTCCTCAACAGATGTTTTTACTGCATTTATTACAGTTTCCACATCATTATTAGTTAAATCGAAATAAACGGGAAGAGAAATTTCGCAGGCATAATTTGAG
The DNA here is from genome assembly GCA_016936815.1 of Bacteroidales bacterium. GTDB lineage: Bacteria > Bacteroidota > Bacteroidia > Bacteroidales > GWF2-38-335 > GWF2-38-335. The sequence continues at coordinate 13,632 of JAFGXD010000052.1, read as the reverse complement.
TACGAAACGGGATAATCTCCCATTTTATATCCAAGGTTTTTGTAAAATGAAAGCAGGGGAAGTGGCTGAAAATGAACATTAACAGCTACTTCTTTCTTAAAAATTCTTGAAATAATATCATCTCGCATATTTTCGTCTATTCCGTTAATTCTTAACAAATATACATGGTATGAAGATGTGTTTGTATCATTTTCATATAAAGGACATTTTGCCCAAGAAAAAGAAGCGAAGGCTTTGCTGTACATATCGAAAATTTCTTTCCTTCGGGGAATTGTTTCCTTATCGTAAAGTTTAATTTCCACAAGTCCCATAGAAGCCTGAATGTCGGTCATGTTTGCCTTGTAACCCGCCGAAATAACATCGTATCTCCAGTTTCCTGCAGTTTTTGCCAATGCATCTTTACTCTGTCCGTGCAAAGACATAATATTAAAAAATGAATAAAGTTTTTCGTTTTCAAAAGGCTCAGGAAGATTTAGGGCAATAGCTCCACCTTCGGCAGTTGTAAGGTTTTTAACTGCGTGAAACGAAAATACGGTAATATCGGTACAAACACCGGTTCTTTTTCCTTTGTAAAAGGCTCCAAAACTATGGGCAGCATCCGAAAGAATTAGTATTCTTCCCAAATCTTTCTGCTCTTGAGTTTTTGCATTGAATTTGCTTCTTACATCCTGTTCGTTTACAAGGGAAAAAATGGAATCGTAGTCGGCCGGATAACCTGCAATATCAACAGGAATAATAACTTTTGTATTTGGAGTTATCAGCGATTTTAGTTTTGAAACATCAATACAAAAATCATCTTTGTTTATGTCGGCCAACACCGGTTTAGCTCCGCAATGAACAACAACATTTGCCGTTGCACAATAAGTATAGGCAGGCACAATAACCTCATCGCCCTCACCAATTCCAAACCATCTTAGAATTAATTCTAAACCGGCTGTTGCGGAACTAACGCATAAAGTTGATGGATTGCCGCAATATTCTGAGATTTTTTTTTCAAACAATTTGGTTTTCGGACCTGTAGTTATCCAACCCGATTTTAGAGTGTCGGTAATTTCTTCAATTATTTCTTGGTTAATTTTGGGTGGTGAAAATGGTATCATCTTTCAAGTTTTTGCAAACTTACAAAACAATAATCAGTTTAGGAAAAATAGTTTCTTTGAGGCAGGGATTTTTGGATAGTTTGATAATTCGATAGTTTGATAGTCTGATAGTCCACCTACGCTGAAGTTTCGGCCTTAAGACCTTCAGACCTTCAGACCTGGTATTGTAGTTCTCATTCCCATGGCTTTGCCTATGGGTTGAATTGAATGACCCTTTCAGGGTCTGGATTAGGTTGACCTTTAGACCTCCCGACCTTCCGACCTCCCGACCTCCCGACTTTCAGACTTTCCTACAATCAATCCCCCTGCCCCCTTTTCTAAGGGAATTGCCCAAATTTTGGTTTTTGACATTTTGCATCATCATTTCATCACACCTTCGCATTTTCGCCTCATCGCCTCATCGCACCCTCGACTTTCTGACCTTCAGACCTTCCGACCTTAAGGCTTTCAGACCTTCCGACCTTCAGACCTTCTTCCCCCAAACACCAACAAACTATAAAAAAAGCTGAAAAACAAAACTCCGGCAATGGTATTAAGCATGCTTTCGAAGCAAAAGTTTAATCCGGTAATCAGTAGAAAAAACAAAGCAACAAATTCCTTTTTTCTAAAAGCTTTTATAATTGGTATGGCAAAAAGAAGCAAAATATACAAAAGACCAATAAAACCAAGGGAAACAAATGTCTCTAAGAATTCGTTATGTGCATTGTATTTTTTTTCAAGCGGATTAAAGAGACCTTTTTCAAGATATTTCTCCATTAATACATCTTTTGTATCGCCTGTTCCAACTCCCGGTACAAGGTTTTCCATACCCACTTCCAAAGCCGATTTCCAAATCATAAGTCTTGCTACATTCGAATCTTCATCGTTTTTGTCTATTTTTTCGGAATTACTTAGTTTGTTTATGGCCGTAAATCGCTGATTTAGGTTCATTGCTGCAAAAAATAACAAGCCCGCTATTATTATTATTGCAAATGAACTAAAAAACTTTCTTTTATTGAAAAGATAAATTGTAAGATAACCGGCTACTGCCAAAAATGCTGAAATAATGCCTGCCTTAGATGATAATAGAAAAACTAGTGTTAGAAATACTACAATTAGTATGGTGTATATTATTATTTTATTTCGACTTGCTTTTTCGGTGAAAATATTATTCAAAACCAAAACCAATGAAAAGGCAATATACATGCTATAATAAGTAGGGTGGTGAAATATTGAGAGTTTTGCGTAGAAAAATGTATTGTAATTCCAAAAGTAGTAATTAACCACTGCCGATATAATGCAAACTATGCCTGCTATAAGGTTAGCTCCAATAAAAATTTTAAAAATTGTTTGTTCCTTTCCCTCGTAATTGCTGTTTAATGAACTCATTATTAATGGAAAAAACAAAAGGCTAAGCTTTACCTCAAGATTAAACCAACCGGCATTTTGGTTTTCGGTAAAAAGCATTCCAACCAAATACAATAAAAAGAAACCTACAAAAAACCATAGAAATTTATTCTTAACAAACAGTTTTGAAAGTCTTAAAGGTCCTCCGTCTAAAAGCCAAGTAAAAGCCCATAAGAAAGATAGATAGGGCAGAAGGGGCTTGTAAAAAGGCATTCCAAAAACCAAAAGAAAAGCAGAGTAAAGATTTATTTTCTTTAAAACGCCATTAATTGTTTTTGGGCTTTTGTTCATTTTATTCTTGAATAATTTTTAAGAATTTTTCGGCTAAAATACTATAATCATGGTTTTTTAATACATATTCTTTGCCTTTTTGTCCCATCATAATTTTTTCTTCCTCAGTTAAGCCTGTAATTTTGTGTATTGCCACACTTATTTCTTCTTTGCTGTCGGGTTTTACACTAATTCCGCATCCACATTCGGCAACAGGATTGTTGCCTGCCTCAATAGCCTGAATAATGGGTTTCCCCGACATCATGTATTCGTAAAGTTTGTTCATGGAAATTCCATATTTGTAAAGTGGAGATGGCGCTGCTCCAAGGTATAGAATATCAATCGATTTCAAAAGTTCAGGTATTTGATTTTTTGGAACTGAATTTAAAAAGAAGATATTGTCGGCTTTTCCGGCTTTTTGTTTAAGTCGTTCTTTTTCAGCTCCATTTCCTACAAGAACAAACACAAAATTCTTATTTTCGCCAAAATCAATTGCTGTCTCCAGAAAAATATCCAAAGCATTAGATAATGCATGCCCACCAACATAACCAATAATAGTTTTGCCCTGACTTTTAGTTTTTTCGAAAAAAATTGAATGTTCAGCGTTTAGTGGAACAGGATTTTCCCAGTCGCCACGGATTATTCCATTTGGAATATACCGCCAATTATTTCCATTTGCTCCTTTGGAAACAAAATGTTCCTTTGTGCAGGGAAGCAATGAAACTATTTTATTGGAATTACGAGCTGCATAGTTTTCTGCTTTTTGAACCCACAAAATAAATGGATGGTATTTCTTCATTCCTCCCAACAACATTGGCGATAATGGCCATAAATCATGAACTTCGAAAACAAGTTTAGCTCCGGTTTTTTTTGCAATTTTATGCGAATTATAAATGTCCATTGGGTAAGTAGATGAGGCAATAACAACATCCGGTCTTAGTTTTTCAATAATTTGGGCTCTATTTTTTCTAAACTTCCTTAAGAACGATAGAATGTTTTTCACTCTTCCAAAGCCATTTCCCAAATATTCCGGAGTCTTTAGCCAGCAGTAGTTTACTCCTTCAATTTCCTCAAAAATTATACTTTCAGTTATTTGGGGCTGAATTTGTCGTAAATGCGAGAAGCTTGCTCCAATAATTAGCACATTATGTCCTGCCGAAATCCATTCCCTTGCCATATAATATGGTCTGAATTCCATTCCCATTTCCGGGCTTCCTGCATAATGGTTAATTAGGAGAATGTTCATTTATGAATACAATCTTGTATTTTATTATTAAATAAATGTATTAATTTACTCATAAGAAAGCAATTAACTCATTTTAACTTCAAAGAAAACGATTTTAGAAAATCTTCTTGAATACTATTATCTGATTCTAAAATAATTCTGTATAAAATTTGATATAGCCTATTTTCAACAAAAAATATTGCAATTTTAAGGTAGTATTCACCGGATTTAAACTCATATAGCCCGGCTTCTTTGCCTGAAATATTTATTGTAGAGTCATTTAGCAAAATTGAACCTGTTTGAGAAGCAACAACATCTAAAACACCATTAATAATATCTTCCGTGCCACCAAGCTCAATAATTAGTTGTGGGTAATCCGAAAAAATAAACTGCATCCGACTTCCTTTATAATCTAAGTCGTACATTGTAACTTTTCTTATTCCAAATTCAGTATCGGTTTCTTTAACAGACACTTTAGGTTTTGAAGGAAAAGTTACAGAGAAATATTCGTCCTGCGTAATTGATGGTTCTGCATTTTCATGAATTTCATTTCCACTTTTAGTATTATTTTTTTCTTCTGGATTTTTGCTATTCTCGTTACATGAAGCGAAAAAACAAAATATTACAACAACTAGGAATAAACTGTGAAATTTCATTAGAAATCATTTTTTTTACAAACGTAATGTTTTTTTTTCTAAAACAATTTCCCCATAATAAATTATTCAAGAAGGCCTTTTTTAAAAAATTGCTAATTACCATTTTATTTGCAACTTTGTAAGAAAAAAAGGAATATGAAGATTGTTGTACTAATTATTAGCATTTTTATTACACTATGTGTTTTTTCGCAAAATGGAATAACCGGAAACTGGGAAGGAATTATGAAATCTATGCAGGGAGGTGAATTAATTTTTGTTCTCAAAATTCAAAAAAATAAAGAAAATCCGGTATTATTTTACTGTCCCTCATTAGGAATAAGAGAGATTAAGGTTGAAAAAGTAAAAATTAAACCCGATACCATTAGTTTTTCAATTCCTGAGATGAAGGGGAGATTTTCGGGAAAATTAACTAATGATTCAACAATTGAAGGATTCTTTTCTCAAAGCATAATTAATAATCCAATAACCCTTTACAGGAAAGAAAAGGTAAAAGAAATACTTAGACCACAAGAACCTGTTCCTCCATTTCCTTATGTAGAAAGCAAAGTAAAATTTGAAAACAAGGAAGCAGGGATAAAATTGTCAGGAACACTTACATTACCAAAGGAATCTTACAAAGCGCCATGTGTAATACTAATTTCCGGTTCTGGTCAACAAAATCGTGATGAGGAATTATTGGGACACAAACCATTTTTGGTTTTATCGGATTATTTAACCCGTCACGGCATTGCGGTGTTGAGATACGACGATAGAGGAGCCGGCGAATCGGAAGGAAATCCATTTTTAGCAACAAGTAGAGACTTTGCAGGTGATTTAAAATCGGCAATAAAGTTTTTAAGAAATCATAAAGGAATAAATTCTTCAGACATAGGACTAATTGGGCATAGCGAGGGTGGAATAATTGCCGGGATGGTTGCTGCAGAAGACACAACAATATCATTTGTGATAGCGCTTGCAGGTCCTTCGTTGCCCGGAGACATAATTTTACAGGAACAAACAAAGCTTATTCTTGCTAACCAGGGTGTTGAAGAAAGCCTTATTGCTAAAAACATGAAAGTAAGTAAAAAAATTCATAAAATATTAAAGAAAGACCTGAGCGACAAAGTTTTGTCGGAAAAAATTACTAAGGAATATAAACGATTAGTTAAGAAACTTAGTCCCGAAGAACTAACACAATTAGGTTTACAAGAAAGCACATTAAATATTAGCGTTCAACAACTTATAACGCCATGGTTTAAGTTTTTTGTAAAATACAATCCAGCCCTTGATTATTCAAAAATTAAATGCCCGTTTCTAGGACTCAATGGTTCGGAAGATATACAGGTTCCGGCAGTTTTAAATGAAAAAGGCTATAAAGAAATTTTCGTTGGCATAGGTAAAACCGATTACGAATTAAAAACCTTTAAGGGGCTCAATCATCTATTTCAAACCTGTAATACTTGTGAAATAATGGAGTACGGTTTAATCGAAGAAACCTTTAATGAGGAAGTTATGCTGTATATTAAAGACTGGATACTAAAAAACAGGAAAAAGAGATAAATAGCCTAAAGCATTAATTGCAGGAAATATTCGTCAATATAACCATTAGAAGTTTTTATCCAATTCTTTTTCAGACCATTTTTTTCAAAGCCTGCTTTTTCAAATAATTTTAAACTTAGTGTATTATCTTTAGTAATATTGCAATACAATTGATTTAATTGAAGAACTTTCTCAGAATATTTTATTAGCAAATTAAGTGCATCTGAGCCGAATCCTTTGTTTCTAGAAGATTTGTCGGCAATAAGAATTCCAATTCCCGCTCTACTGTGAAAAGGGTCGAAGTCGAATAAATCAATTGTACCAATAGCCTTTCCATCAATAGTTTCAATAATAAATCTAAATTGTTTGGTTTGAAAAATATCTAAATGTGAATTTTCAAGATATTGTTTAAGCACATGTTTTGAAAAAGGTGTCAGTGTATTGCTAACATTCCAAATTGAACTATTGTTTTCCCATTTAAAAAGCAAATCTAAATCTTCCGGTTCTATTGCCCTCAATCTGATTTTACCGTTTTCAAGAATTCCATTCATTACTTAGCAATCCCCAGAGGATTAATGTCTAAGGTTGTTTTGTTATAAAAGAAAGAAGAGTCTTCAGGAACTTCGAAAGTATTTTTAATAAAATCTACATCTCCATCTGTTGAAGAAATAGTATATTTTTTACCTCTTTGAACAACAATAAGATATTTCCCATTATTTTTATTAGGCCTATATTTCCCAATAAGTTTATCGGAATCGGCATCTTTCACATCAATAGAAATATCTTTTAGTATTTCATTACTACCTTGTTTTTGAATTGTTCCTGAAACAACAACAAAAGATCTTTCAGGAAGGGAAAGCAAATCCATCATAAAAACGTCCTGTCCACCTTTTCCGCCGGCGGTTTCTTTTGAATAATATGCTCTTTTACCATCAGTTGAAAGAACATAGAAAGCATCGTCGTAAATTGTATTTATTGGATAACCAAGATTTTTAACACTAGTAAAAGTTGAATCATCTTTTAGGGTTGTGCTAAACAAATCGTAACCGCCCATAGAATTATGTCCTTTTGAGCTAAAATATAAAGTGTATCCATCCTGATGAATATACGGGCCGGACTCATCATAAGGAGTGTTAATCATTTCACCTGCATTAACTGCCCAACCCCATTCTCCTGTTGGTAATTTGTTAACCAAATAAATATCATACCCACCAAAGCCCCCGGGTCTGTTGCTGGAAAAAAACAGAGTTTGTCCATCAGGAGAAATTGAGGCATGAGTTTCGTCGCCGGTAGAATTAATATTGGATCCTAATTTTGTTGGTTTGCTCCAATCGTTAATTTCATCAATAAAATGGCTATAATAAATATTTCCAACTCCCACATCGTCTCTAAAGATAAAAAGCTCACGTCCATCTGATGAAAGAGCAATGGAAGCTTCATGTTCTATTGTATTAATATTTGTGGATATTTTCTGAGCCGGTTGCCATTCATTATTCTCTTTTCTACTAATATAAATATCTTCGTAAAACTTTCCATCGTTAGTTTTTAGGTTTCCTGTGGAACCTTTTCTTCTGGAGGTAAAAATTATCATGCTTTCAGAAGCGTCAATTACCGGGCTATGCTCATCGTATTCAGTATTAATGTTGTCTCCCAGAAGATTAATTTCAATTTCAACCGGATTTTTTACAAGTTCTTTTGCATTATTTGAATACTCTTTTTCTTTATCTAGTTTTTGAAGTTCTGAAAAATCTTCAATTACTGTAGGACGGTATTTATCGTACATAGCAATGGCATCGTCGAACTGATGTTTAATATGGTAGCATTTGCCAAGATAGTAATATAGAATTGTTGGAGCATTAGTTTCTTTGTAATTACTTTTTTTGTAAGAAGTAGATACAGAACTTATTGCTTTTTCGAAATATTCAATAGACTTTTCTACATTATTAAATTTTTCGAAATACAAATATCCAATAAGATAATGAATATTAGCATTTGGTTCATTCATTGCAATTTTTGCATAATGCATCAGTGCTGTTTCATAATCAAATAATTGCATTGCTCTTTCGGCTTTAATAAAGGTCTTCTTATAATTAAATTTCTGGCTGAAAGATGTGAAGCCGAGTCCCATAACTAAAATTAATACAAAAATCTTTTTCATTGGTCCACCTTTTTTAAATCGTTAATCGGTTTTCCTCAAAACACGATTCACTTGTTAGTTTTTCCGGTTAGTAATTTAGTTTTTCTTTATATACTTTTTCACATTTACAACAAAAGCATCAGGATATCCAAGCTCAATTATTTTCGAAATATCGGCTTTTGCTCTGTTATAGCCAATATATTCTCCAACAGTATATCTATAATATCCGTCGCTACCTATGTAAGTTTTAACATTTTTTAAATTTGCAAATTCACTTAAATCAATAGGTTTACTTAGTGCTCTAATTTGTATTGTATAAATATCATTATTTAAATCGTAACTACTTTCTTCAATTTGTCGTTGCTTAATTTTATCATTTTCCTTTTCCATAGAAACAATATCATCAATAGAAACAATTTTTGAATCTGAGAAACCCATATCAACACATTTATTAAGATCTGCAAGAGCCTGCGATTTATCATTATACAGGCCAATAATATAAAGAAATCCTTTAGGCACAATTTTTATTTCCAATTTTTTAAGCAGCTTGTCGGTATCTTTCGACATTAGATACTCCGATGAAAAATAGGCGGTTTCCAACTTGGTTGGAGTTTCCATAATTTGTATGGTGTATTTAATATCTCTTTTACCTCTAATTCTTAGATTATCAGGAACAGGTATTTCTTCAACAATTACCAAATCGCTTGTAGCATTAAGAAGTTTAATTTCAACCCTTCTGTTAAGCGATCGTCCTTCGGGATTGTCTGTTCCATCGGGGTTTTCGTTAATTGCAACCGGTTGTGATTTACCCATTGCTTTCTCAACAAATCTCTTAGAATCAATACCCTTATTAACCAAATACTCTATTGCTGATCGTGCTCGTTTTTTCGACAATTTGAGATTAAAATCTACGCTGGAGCGGGAATCGGTATGTCCAATAATTTCAACATAAATTGAAGGATTTTCGTCCATTAGCTTATAGAGTTTTTCTAATTCTACCTGAGATTCTCTTCTTAGATCGAATTTACCGTAATCGAAAAACAAGTTCTTAATTACAATGTATTCTCCGCGGTGAACTTCAATAGGCACTAGATTTACGTTAAGAACAATTTCTGTTCTGGTATATATTTTCGGAATAAATAATCTTTCTTCGTGGGTTTTATACCCTGTGGCTCTGTAAATAATCTTAAAATTACCGCTAGACACAATTGTATTATATTTTCCTGAGAACAAATCTGGTTTAAGCACATTAATGGTATCTGAAGTAATAGAATCAACAATACAAATTTTAACATCTTGAGGAAGTTCTGCGCGTTTATCTTCTGTATCAACTCTTCCTTTTAGCAAAATCTCGGTTGTTGCATTTTCAGGAGTATTAACTTTTATTCTATAAATATCATTATTGCCAATATTTTCACGATCGTTGTTATTAAGAGGGAAAAATGCATATTCACCATTTGCCCTAGGCAGATAAAACAAGTCGTTTCCTACAGTATTTATTGGGTATCCAATATTAAGTGGAGTCGACCATTGGTTATCACCAATCATAGTAGAATGAAAAATATCGAAACCTCCCATGCTATAATGACCTTGAGAAGAAAAATATAAAGTCTTTCCATCGTCTAATATAAATGGAGTTTCCTCGTCATAAGGTGTGTTAATTGTTGGCCCTAAATTTACAGGAGGACCCCAATCACCCGAGGCATCTAAGTCTGATCTGTACACGTCGAGTCCACCATATCCTCCCGGACGATCTGATGTAAAATATAGGGTTTTACCATCTTTAGTAAGACTTGCATGCGACTCCCAATTTTTTGTATTTATATTTTTATTCAGTTTTTTCATTGCTGTCCATTTCCCCTTCTTATATTCGCTTACATAAATGTTACCATCATCGTTATCATCTGAAACTAAATATAAGAATTTACCATCTGCCGAAATAGTAACCGGGGCTGTTTTTTTAGTAGCATTTACGTCTTTTGAAATATTAATAGGTTCCGACCATTTGTCATCAATTTTTTGAGAAAAGAAGATATTATCCATTTTGTAATCGTAATTAATTACACCAAGAGCAATATCAGGTGAAAATGTATTGCTCTCTCCGCGGGTAAATACCATTGTGCTTTCGTCAGCCGAAACAACCGGACAATTTTCAATAGTTGCAACTGAATTAATTTTTTCTGAAAAACTTTCAGCCTCAAGATTAATGGGTAGCCTAAGAAGTTCTTCAGCGTTATAACAGGCCTGAATTTCTCTTTCAACAAACTCAATATAATATATATCACCTACATCCAGATATTCCAAAAAGTTCCTATAAGTTTCTATAGCTTTCTCAAAATTGTGTGCATAACGGTAGGCATTGCCTAAATAGAACAGGGCTTCATCAGGAGCTTTTCTTTCCTTATGACTACCTTCATTGTATTTTTTTGTAATATCCTTGGAAGCTCTTTCTAAATATGGAATTGATCTTGTTTTGTTTCCTTTCTCATTAGGCAAATGAAGATAACACAATCCTAAGCGATAATTAATATTGGAATTTGTGGGGTCTTTTTCATGAATTTTCGTGTAAAGAGGAATTGCTTTATCGAAATTTTCATACAAAAAATAATATTCTGCATCAATAAACCATTCGCGAATTTGCTCATCATCTTGAGAATGAGCTTGTCCCACGAACAGAAAAAGAATTAAAAATAGTTTAACTATTTGTTTCATATTGTCCTTAAACGCAAAACAGGTTAAATGGTTATAAATAATTTTTATTGTTGAAAACCGAGCAAGATTAATAGTCTAGCCCTTTATTTTATAACCTTTAGGTACCTTGATTTTTTCTATGCTTAATTTTGAATCCCCTTGTTTAATAATTGTTATTTCAACACGTCTGTTGTATTTTCTTGTTGCAGGACTGCTGTCAATGGAAATTGGTTTTGTCTCGCCTAAGGTTTTAATCCTTATATTTTTTGCTTCAGCTCCACGTTCAACAAGATATTTTTTAACAAACTCAGCTCGCTTTTCTCCTAACCATAAATTGTAGCTTTCATCGCCTTGCAAATCAGTATGTCCTATTAGTTCAATAACGGCTGTTTTATTGTATTTCAAATAGTTGGAAAGAGCATTTAGTTCATTAAAATATTCATCTGTAACAAATTGATTGAAGTCAAACATTATTTCATTTACAACTGCATCAGTGTTTTTGGAATTTTGATTAACATCAGATTCTGTTTGATTAACATCGTTATTATCATTATTAATATTTTGGTCAGATTGATTATCTGTATTGTTGTTTTGATCTTCTGTGTTTTGATTATCGTTTCCTATGTTGTCTTGATTATTATTATCAGACTGATTGTTAGTATTATTATTGTCACTATTTTCATCAGTTGTATTGCTTTGATTATCTGCTAGTTGCTGACTTTCGGTATCTAGAATAATTAGTTGAATAATATTATCTTCTATTGAAGCTCCGGAAAGGTCTTGAAGAATTCTGGATTGTTGAATTCCTTTTTCGGAAAGATCATTGCTTACAACATCTTTTCTTTCTTTAGTAAGTAACTCAATTTCCTTAGTTTTTGATCCGGAGATATCAACAATAAGGCTTGGATTTTTCTGAAGAAAATCATTCAAATTTGAAAGAACAATTTGTGCTGATTCGTCAATTTTGCTGCTGCCCTCAGGAAATTCAATATAATATACTTTTTTGGTTTGTCCTAAAACAATAGGCTGAAGTTTAATTGCTCTCTTAATTTCCTGATAAGATGTATTATCAGGTACTACAAGATTTTCGGTATGAAAAAGATGTTCGTCTGCTTCAACAAAAACGTTGTATTTTTTTCCGGGAGATAAAATGAAAAGAAATTTTCCGGTTTTTGAGTTAGGTGTATATATTCCAACCAATTCCTGTGTTTCCAAATCTGTAACAGTTATGGTAATTCCTTCAGGATCACGACCGTCTGCTAGCAAAACATTCCCGGTCATAACAGTAAGTGGTTTGACTTGCGATCCGGGTATTGAAATTAAGTAGATGTCATTTTTGCCAATTCCTCCGGTTTGGTGAGATGCATAATAGGCTCTTTTACCGTCCGGGGTGGGGGTATAGAAAACGTCGTCTTCAGTTGTATTTATTGGATATCCAATATTTGAAGGCTTGGACCAAGAACCATCTTCATTGGAGGAAAAGAAAATATCGAAGCCTCCCATACTATTATGTCCTATTGAGCTAAAAAACAAAGTTACACCGTCAGGATGAATAAATGGTCCTTCTTCATCATAAGGAGTGTTTATTGTTGGTCCTAAATTCATTGCATCACCCCAACTTCCATTTGGCAATTTTCTAATCACATAAATATCTAATCCACCTAAACCACCTTTTCTATCACTTGTAAAATACAATGACCTTCCATCGGCAGATAATGATGCGTGTGTTTCTTTAGATTTTGTGTTTATTGGAAATGGCAATTTTGTTGGTTTTGTCCAATCTTCACCCTCTAAAGTGCTTAAATAAATATTACCATCATTTTTATCGTCTTTGTAAATAAAAAGTTGTTGACCATCTACTGAAAGTCCAATAGATGCTTCATGACCCGAAGTGTTGATGTTTTTACCAATTGGACTTGGACTTTTCCATATGTCGCCATCCTTATAGGAAATATAGATATCTTCAAAATACTGACCATCATCAGTTTTTGGATCTTCAGGATTCATGCCTCTTTTTGATGTGTAAATAAGTACAGATTCATCTGCTGAAAAAACCGGGCTATGTTCATCAAGTTCTGAGTTTATTCCATTCCCTAAATTTGTAACAATCATATTTACAGGGTATTTAACCAATTCTTTGCCGTGTTCACATATTTCAATGGCTCGGTTTATTTCACTATGAAACTCTGATCCATCATTTGCAAGTTTTGCCTTAAGCTCATTGTATATTCCAATTGCTTCATCAAATCTATAGTTTACGTGATATGCCTTTCCGAGAAATAAATAAGCTTCTGTTGGTGCATTTTTTTCATTAAAATCATCAGGATTATATTCGTCGGAAGTACTATTTATTGCCACTTCAAGGTATCCAATGGCTTGATCTTTTTGTAAGACAGATTGAAGATAACAATAACCAACTTTAAAATTTAAGTTGGCATTCATCGGGTCTTTTCTTAATAGTTTCTTGAAAATTTCAAGGGCTCCATCATAATTTTCTTTATCTACAAGGTTTTCAGCCATGTAAAATAGTTCCTCGTCTGTGCTTTGGCTATATGAATTATTGTATCCAATAACTAAAACAAATAATACTAATAATAATCTATTTTTCATTTTTTTTACTTTAGATAATTTAGAAAACGGTCATTATGA
>JAFGXD010000051.1 GCA_016936815.1 Bacteroidales bacterium | reverse complement strand
AACCATGATGATGAAATATCTGAAAATAATTTAGACAACAATTTTGAGGCACAATTATCTTTTAATTTTTAGTGGACACTAGTGAAAATTAATAAACAATACTGTACATTACTGTATCGAATGATGGTATTGTTAACTGGTGTGTGTGATTTACAAATTCTGTTCCTTCAGTAACTATCCAATCTATTGTAATTGTGTGACCTCCATAGGTCTTGCACAAAATCGATTCATTAACATCGGGGCCTTCTATTGATACGTAATCTCCTGAACAACAACCTTCGTTCCCGGAAGCATCATTAATTATTCTGTATGAAATATGATCGTTTGGAGCAGTGGGAAAGATATTCGTGATATTGAGTCTTAAAAAAGCCTGAGAGTAAAAATTGTAAGTCTTTTTATACTCTACATCTTTTTGTACTTCATCAGGGTTTATTTCGGTAATGGAATTAACGAAGTTTTCTTTCGAGAATTCAAGCTGAAATCCGCTGTAATATGCAACATCAAAGGTAAAACTAAAATTCCCTGACCCATCGGTTGATGCAGATTGAATGAGGTTATAATTGGCGTTAAGAATTCCCGATTCAATTTTCTGTCCCGATAGTTTTACTTTCGCTCCCGAAATAGCTGTATTTGTGTAAGGATTTTTTAACGTGCCCGAAATAATAAACTTTTCCTCCTTCTTTTTGCAATGGCTAAGTATTAATAATGAAAGAATTAAGATAGAGATTGTTTTAATTTTATTGCTGATTGGCATTGGTTTTAAATTTTATCTAAATTAGTTATTTGAAAACGAAATTGCAAAATATTTTATTTCAATTTCAGCTTTGCCTCCAAATGTTTGTATAATCAAGGTTTTCCAGCGATTTTGTTATTGATGCTGAAATGCTTTTTTGCTCAATTGCTTCTTCCATTTGCAAAATAAGCTTTTTGTATTTGCTCCTGTTGTTGCAATAACCATACATGCATACTTCCTCAAGCAAAGGCAAGTTGTGATTTTTGTGAAGACTGTTAATTATTGCCTCTTCTAAATATACCATTGGCCTTAATATAATAGGTTCATTTTCACTAATTTCAACTCGCGGTGAAAAACTCCCCAACTTTTTATTTTCAATCATGTTCATTAATAGTGTTTCGGCAACATCGTTTGCATGATGCCCAAAACAAACTTTTTTTATTCCCTTCTCTTTTAAAATTGAAGAAATGGCTCCTCTTTTCAATCTGGAACAAAGGTAGCAAATTGATTTTTTGGGGACTTCCTTTTCACTTTCAAGTATTGTTTCAAAATATGGTATTTCAAGTTGATTGCAATATTCCTTTAATATATCGGTGTTGTAATCGGAAAATGTTTTTACATGAATTGCCGATAATTCAAATTTAAGATGTGAAAAATCGTTTATATATTTAAGAATATAAAGTAGGGTAATGCTGTCTTTACCTCCGGAAAGTGCGACTGAAATTTTTTCCCCGGAATCTATCATCCGGTAACGGCTTATTGCTTTCAATACATCGTTAACAAACCATTTCCCGTAGTTTTTGTTGTAAACAGGCTTCATGCTTTTATTCTGCAGGATAGTATTTCCCCAATATAAAATCTGTGATAGTCTTTTTTTGGATAGTTTTTATCAATCGCCTCATCTATAAATAGTTCCGGCTTAATGTCGTCGGCATATATTTTTCTACATTCAATTATTAATTTTGCCTGTTCGAAACAAACTGAATGCTCTCCTTTAAATGCTGTAAGACCTTCAATTTGCATTTTGTTTATGTCTTGTCCCGATTTGGTTCCCAGTAAGTTAAGCACAGGTTTCATGTCTTCTTCAAAAAAACATAGGCTAAAGGTTTCAAATTCCTCGGCAAACTTGTATGTATGTCGCACCGGTCTAATGTAGGTTGTTACAACAGGTTTCTTCCACAAAAATCCTATTTGTCCCCAGGCTGCGGTCATTGTATTATAATTTTCTAAACTGCCTGCTGTTATTAGCATCCAGTCATATCCAATAAGTCTAATTGCGGAGTCGTTTAGCTCTTTGGGATCTATACTTACGAATGTATTTTTTTTCATTTTTTATTGTTTAGGTTGAAGGGCCGGGTTTAACTGAATTGCTTTCTGACGACAAAAATCTGCTCTTTCGGTATTTCCAAGATTATAATATGAAACAGAGAGATTTATATATACAGTAGCATCTTCTTTTTGTTTAAGTGCTTCTTCGAATGCTTTAACCGATTCTGCAAAATTGCCTGATATTCCATGGGTAAGGCCTATAGCTCTCAATGTCATAAAATCGTTGGGTATAAACTTTAATGCCTTTTCGAAAAACTGCAGAGCCATTTTGCTGTCGTTTCTAAACTTTCCAAAAATGATACCTTGATTATAAAACATCCTGTGCTTTTGTAGAATAGCATTTTTTTCATGACCAAGTTTGGCAAGAGTTACTTTGTCAAAAACAATTTTCTTAAAGTCTTCATCAGTAAAATTTGCAAACATACCCAGCATATTTCCGTGTACATCTTTGTTGGCAGGGTCGTATCTAAGAACTTCTCCAAAATAATGAAACAGACTGTCGTAGTTAAGTTCCAAATCGTAATAGGCTTTACCCAAACGAATTAGTGGCTCGGTAAATTCTTCATGTATTTCTATTGCTTTGTAGAAATAGGGTAGTGACAATTTTATATATTCAGCTTTTTTAAGAGAATCTGTTGTAAATTCTGCTTTTTCGAGATATTCGCCACCCACCGACGAATTTCCTTTTGCCGAATTTGGACTGGTATGAATATCTGTTGTAAAAAGCGTAAAACTGTCTTTCCAAGCATTATTTCTGTTAATGGTTTTTATTGAGTAAAGAGCAATAATTATTAATAGAAAAGCCATTACTCCGGGGTAATAGGTTTTTGTGTTCTTAATTTTCTTGGGCAAAACAATTAACACGAGGTAGGTAAGAATAAAGCAGAACCCAAGCAGACCGACAAATACAAATCGTTCGTTCATAAATGCCCCTACCGGCAAGAAAATATTTGAAACAGGCAGCAGATTAAGTACATAAACCAAAAGCGAAAAGACTAATACTGCTTTAAATGAACCTATTAATCTATTGTCGGGAATATTGCTTGCATTAAATTTTAAGGCATTGGGGATTTCAAGTAAATAACGGAAAAATATTTTTGCAAGAAAAAAAGCTGCTAATCCAAAAATTGCTATGTTTATTATTACAGATAATAATACCCAAGGATTAGAAAAATCCATTATTTCGATATGATACGGATAATAATCCCATGTTAAGGGGTGTGGAACTACAAGAAGTTTAAGGTAAAGAATTAAGGTAAAGAAAATTGTTGCTGCTTTCTGAATTATTGTCATTTCAACAAATGAATAATTCATAAGATCCTTTTTTGTCTCAGCGAGATCGCCGGCACTAATAACAGATTCTCTAACAAGCATATAAATGCCAAAAACAATAATCATTGGAATTAGGGCAATAATAACTTTCGGGAGGTTGTGCTTCGAGAAAAGATATATGGCAACAGGAAAAAGTGCCAGAAACAAAACTGCATTTTCCTTTGAAAACATGGCAGCCATAAAGGAAACAAAAATTGCGGCCAGCCAAATTGGTTTTTTACTTTCAATATATTTAAAAATTGAAATTCCTGCCAATAATGAAAACAATAGCGACATTATTTCATCTCTACCCTTAATATTTGCTACTACTTCGGTATGCAGAGGGTGGACAATAAACAAAATTGCTGTTAAAAAAGGAACAGATAAATACCATTTTTTATATGGAATTTTAATGCAAAGTCTTGCCAGAAAAATAAAAAGAAGAATTCCTGCAATTGCGTAGAGCAAAATATTCATAAAATGTGAAAAGAACATAACGTTCTGAATATCACCATAAGAAACTTTTAAATTATTTAGTATTGTCTGCTTTTCCTTTTCGGTAATTACCGGATACAAGTTAAGTAGTGCTTGCTGACGATGAATTCTATCTTTTTCAATATCAAGAAGTAGTGATTTGTTAAGTTGTTTATGAAGTTCCTCAAGATTTGAATTTGAATTGTCCTTTCCAGAGACTTGCGCTGGCCCGTCAATTTTTAGTTTAAGCTGCTTATATTCCAAATCTTTAAAGGGGCTAGTCATAAATATTTCGTATTCAATGGCATAGCTTACAAGTGAAAGGGGTCTGTACCTTCCTCCTTCAACATTGTTGGTGTTTTTGCCAAAAAAGCCATGAAAAAAATCTGTTCTAAGTAAATCCCCAATTCCTTCGGAACCTTTTAGCACAAAACGGTTTTGGTAGACAGCCATTTTATCGTCTAGTGCATATTTGTGGTTAAGTGTGTTTCCGTAAAGGATAAACGAAAGAATAATAATTATTCCAAAAACAGAATATTTTGCCTGTTTGGAAAATTTGTATTCCGGCTCTTTTATTTTTACCGGTTTTGTAACTTGCTGTTGTTGTTTGGTCTTTTTGCTCATAATTTTCAAACCTACAATTT
>JAFGXD010000050.1 GCA_016936815.1 Bacteroidales bacterium | reverse complement strand
TGTTTTCTTCTGCAAAATTAATAAGCTTATCAGCCGGAATTAGATTGTCGTGTCTTCCAATAATAATATGCTTTTGAAATCTTTTATCTGAAAAAATTTCGGTTTTGTCTGTTCTTAACTTCATTCCTTCAAGAGCAGCAGCAATGGCATCTTCCTGCATTTCATCTGCAATTCTCTTACTAAAATCAATTTTTTCCTTCATTGCATCCAGATTAATATCAGCATATAATCTAGGAATAGAAACCGAAAAAATAAGTTGCTTTTTTCCTGAAAGTATAAGCTCTACTTCACGGGTTCTGTCTTTCAACTTCTCTTCACCATCGGCAAAAGGATGTGAATGTATTGTAACAAGTTTATTTAGTTTTTCGGGAAATAATGCCGCAAAAGCAAGTGCAACGTAACCACCCATACTATGACCAAAAAGGCTTATTTTTTCAACTTTTTCAATTTCAAGAACTTCATTAACCTTTTCTGCCATAAAGTCCATACTGTGTATATTCGAAAATACAGGAGATTTTCCATGCCCGGGCAGATCTATTAGTATAATTTTGCATTTTTCCTTGAGACTTAAAAAAGTTTGGTTCCAGATTTCCATTGATTCCAGATATCCATGCAAAAAAACAATAGTTTCCCCCTCACCGGAAGTTTTGTAATTTAAGATTTTTGTATTTTTCATAGTTGAAAAATATAAAGTTGAAAAACAAAATTATCTATAATAATGAATTTTGTTGTCTAATTTAATTTTAATATTCCGTTTTATTGAAAATTATTCTACTTTTATGCTTCAATAAATTTTCAGGAATTTAAATTATTAAATAGAAAAAAAAGAATTCAATTAATTTATGATGGAAATTACAAACGATGAAATAAATAAATTTGTTGAAGCTGTTAAAGAGCAATCAAGCTATGATTTTTCAGATTATTCCGAAAAATCTTTCCGTCGTCGAATTGAAAAATTGTTAAATGACAACAATTGTGATGTAGAAAAATTAATTTCCAAACTTTCAAAGGATTCAGCTTTCTTAAATAAAATTGTAAAAGACATTACGGTAAACACAACAGAGATGTTCCGTGACCCCAAAATGTGGCATCAGTTAAGGTATCAATTGCTTCCTTCTTTTCAAAATAAAGAAAAAATTAGAATCTGGCACGCAGGATGCTCTACCGGAGAAGAACTTTATTCTATGCTAATTTTGCTTAACGAAATGGGGCTTTTTGAAAGGACAGAAGTTGTTGGAACAGATTTGAATGAGGATGTTTTAAAAGTTGCAAAAAATGGTCAGTACCGATATAAATTTAATATGGTTTATATTGAAAACTTTGATCAGGTTATGAAGGAAAACCCTAATAATGGAGAGAAGTATGATTTAGATTACGAAAAATACTTTATCATTGATAAGAATAGGGATTTGCTTAAAATGAATCAGTTTTTACTTGATAAACCTACATTTCAAACCCATGATTTAGTTTCCGGAAAACATGAGTTAGGCGAACCTTTCGATTTAATAATCTGTCGTAATGTTCTTATTTATTTCAATAACAACCTTCAGAATAAGGTCTTCGAATTGTTTTTCAAGTCACTTGTACCCGGAGGTCATTTGGTTATTGGTGTTCACGAAAGTATTTTGGGTCCATTATCTAACAAATTTTCGAAAATGGCTCAGGTTTATCAGAAAAAATAGGCTATGAGCACCACTCCCCTAAGAATAAATCTTAAAAAAATATTATCCGAAGTAAAGTCGGAAACATTGCCCGATTTAAGCAATATGGATGAATTTTTCCTCTATTCAAAGATTGTTGCATTTATGAAAAATCACGAACTAAACGAAACAGAGGAATTTATTAGAAAAATACAATCAGAAAAGTTTTTTACCGATTGGTTTGCTAACAGCTTGTCTTTTAACGAGACCGAATTGTTTAGAGATGTTTCCATGTGGGAAAAGACTGCTGAAAACATTTTCCCCGGCATAGATAAATTTCATATTTTAATGCCCATAAGTAATACCGGATTGGAACTCTATTCAATGCTTATTCTCCTAAAACAGAAAGACTTGCTAGAAAATTCGAATATTAGAGTTCAATGTTTTACACAAAAAGATGTATATAGAATAAAACAAGGCATTGTTTCCGGTAAAGTATTGCTAACAAGTGAAAAGAATTTTGAAGAAGGTGCATTTAAAGTTAATTTAAGAAACTTTTTTAAGCAGGGCAAAGGGGATTATAAACTTGATATTGATATTGACAAATATTGCGATTTTATTGTTGAAGAAACAAAATACAACGAAATAAAAGAAGAATTCGATTTGGTATTTGTTAGAAATAAGCTAATGTATTTTCGTGAACAAAAACACAATGAAATAATTGCAGATATTTGCTCCTTGGTAAAACCGGGAGGATATCTTGTGTTAGGAACATTAGAAAACATAAGGAATCAGGAAGCCGCAAGCAATTTTGATTTGCTGTTTCCGGAAGAAAAAATTTTTAGAAAAAGGCGTGATTACCGAAAAGCAGAGATAAATTAAATATGAGAAATGCAATAGCTATAGGAGGCTCGGCAGGAAGTTTTAAGGTTGTTGTGGAATTGCTTACAAAAATTCCTAAGAGTTACAATATTCCAATTTTTCTTTGTTTACACAGATTGAAGCATGTAAGAAACGGTTTTTCCGAAGCATTATCGTTAAGATCTAATTTAAAAGTTGTTGAACCCCAGGACAAAGACGAAATTCTTCCGGGAAAAATATATTTGGCACCGGCCAATTACCATCTTTTGGTTGGCTTAGACGGCAAGTTTCATCTTTCGGTTGAGGAAGCGGTAAACCATTCAAGACCATCTATTGATTATCTATTTAGTTCTGCAGCATTGCATTACGGTAAATATTTAACAGGAGTGTTACTTTCAGGAGCAAATAGAGATGGAGCAATAGGTATGCAGCACATTAATATGGAGGGTGGACAAACCATAGTTCAAAGTCCCGAAGAGTCGCAAGTTAACACCATGCCCAAATCTTGCTTAGAGCTTTTTAAGCCCGATTTAATTCTGGAATCGGAACAAATTATTAATTATTTGGTGGGGTTGAAGGGGTAAATAAACCCACCCCCAATCAATACATTTCGGTTTTTGACAGTTGTTACACCGTTGGTCAGGATTTAGGTAATAAGCTAGTCGGTATTATCAATTTTCATCCATTATTATTTTATTTGTCGCACTATATTAATAAAACAAAATATTCAAAAAAAAACCGGCCTCCAAAGAAACCGGTTTCAAAATATATATTTGATTTTTAGGATGACAATACAGAAAGGAAAAATTCCCTATTAAGTCTGGCAATATGAGAAATTGAAACTTCCTTAGGACACTCAACCTCACATGCCCCTGTGTTTGTGCAGTTTCCAAAACCCAACTCATCCATTTTTCTAACCATTTTAATGGCTCTTTCTTTTGCTTCTACTGCTCCTTGAGGAAGAAGTGCAAGTTGAGAGACTTTTGCGGCTACAAACAACATGGCAGAAGCATTTTTACAGGTTGCTACACAAGCACCACATCCTATGCAAGCGGCTGCATCCATTGCTTCGTCGGCACGGTTTTTTGGAACAGGTATTGCGTTGGCATCGGGAACTCCTCCTGTGTTAACAGAAACATAACCACCGGCTTGTATTATTTTATCGAAAGCTGTTCTGTCAACCACCAAATCTTTTATTATTGGAAAAGGCTTTGCGCGCCATGGTTCAACAACAATTGTATCTCCGTCTTTGAACTTACGCATGTGAAGCTGACAGGTAGTTACTCCCAAGTCGGGACCGTGGGCTCGTCCGTTTATAAACATTCCGCACATTCCGCAAATACCTTCTCTGCAATCGTGGTCGAAAGAAACTCCGCAATCGCCTCTGGAAAAAGCTACCGGATCTTTCTGCTCCGAAATTAGCTTCTCGTTTAGCTGATCCAACATCTCCAGAAAAGAGCAGTCGGGTGATATGTCATTTATCTGATAGGTCTCAAAATTTCCTTTTGTTTTTGAATCCTTCTGTCTCCAGATTTTTAGTGTTAGATTCATATTTTAATTTTTTCTATTTGTTAATAATCAGGTTATTTGTAGTTCCTTGTAACAAGTTCAACTACTTCAAATTTAAGGTCTTCTTTATGAAGCTCGGGTTCGGCATTTTCGCCCTTATACTCCCAAGCCGCTACATAAGCAAAGTCTGCATCGTTACGTTTAGCTTCACCATCCTCGGTTTGCGATTCTTCACGGAAATGACCTCCACAAGATTCTTTTCTGTTTAGGGCATCGCGCATCATCAGCTCACCAAGTTCAATGAAATCGGCAACACGATTGGCTTTCTCAAGCTCCTGATTAAAAATATCAGTTGTTTCAGGAATTTTTACATCTTTCCAAAACTCAGCTTTTAAGTCCTGAATTTTCTTAATTCCCAATTTCAAACCTTCTTCATTTCTTGCCATTCCGCAGTATTCCCACATAATATGACCAAGCTTTTTATGCAGCGAATCAACTGTTTGCGTTCCTTTAATTTCCATTAAGGTATTAATTCTGTTATTAACATCCTGAGCAGCTTTTTCGAATTCAGGCATATCGGTCTTAAACCTTGGTGTGTGAATTTCACTAGCAAGATAATTACCAATTGTGTAAGGAAGTACAAAATATCCGTCTGCCAAACCTTGCATTAGAGCCGAAGCACCTAATCTGTTAGCTCCGTGGTCTGAGAAATTTGCTTCACCCAAACAATATAATCCCGGAATAGATGTCATTAATTCGTAATCTACCCAAACTCCACCCATTGTATAGTGAACAGCCGGATAAATCATCATTGGGGTTTGGTATGGATTTTCGTCAACAATTTTTTCATACATCTGAAAAAGGTTGCCATAACGTGCTTCCACAACATCTTTGCCAAGGCGATTTATTGCGTCTTTAAAGTCCAGATAAACAGCCAAACCTTCCTGATTTACACCATAACCGGCATCGCATCTTTCTTTAGCGGCACGACTGGCAACGTCTCTAGGAACAAGGTTTCCAAAAGCAGGATATCTTCTTTCCAGATAGTAATCTCTTTCCTCTTCAGGAATATCTTGTGCATTAATTTCCTTTTTTCTAATTTTCTCAACAGCTTCCATGTTTTTCGGAACCCAAATCCTTCCGTCGTTTCTAAGCGATTCCGACATAAGAGTTAGTTTAGATTGATATGTTCCATGAACCGGAATACAAGTTGGGTGAATTTGAGTGAAGCAAGGATTTCCGAAGAATGCGCCTTTCTTATATGCTTGCCATGCCGGAGAAATGTTAGAGCCCATTGCATTAGTTGAAAGGTAAAAAACATTTCCATAACCGCCTGTTGCTAAAACAACTGCATGTGCAGAATGTTTTTCAATTTCTCCTGTCTTTAGGTTTCTAACAATAATTCCACGAGCTTTTCCGTCAACCAACACTACGTCTAGCATGTCTCTTCTGGTAAAAAGTTCCACCCCACCCAAAGCAACCTGCCTGCTTAATGCGCTGTATGCTCCTAAAAGCAATTGTTGTCCGGTCTGACCCCTGGCATAAAATGTTCTTGAAACCTGTGCTCCACCAAAAGAACGATTGTCTAGTAATCCGCCATAATCTCTAGCAAAAGGAACTCCTTGAGCAACACATTGGTCAATAATATTGTTACTAACTTCGGCAAGCCTATAGACATTTGCTTCTCTTGCTCTGTAGTCGCCACCTTTTACAGTATCGTAGAAAAGACGATAAACACTATCGCCATCGTTTTGGTAGTTTTTTGCAGCATTTATTCCACCCTGTGCAGCAATACTATGCGCTCTTCTGGGACTATCCTGATAGCAAAATGCTTTTACCTTATAACCTAATTCAGATAATGAAGCAGCGGCAGAGGCTCCGGCAAGACCTGTTCCAACGACAATAATATCAAGTTTTCTTTTGTTGGAAGGGTTAACTAGTTTGCAACCGGCTTTGTAATTCAACCATTTTTCTGAAACCGGTCCGTTTGGTATTTTTGAATTTATTTTAGTCATAATTATTTGTCTTATACAAGTTCAGAAATTAAAAAATACAATGGAATAAAGGAAAATCCCAATGCAATAACCAGCGAATATATTAAGCCTATTGCATTCCAACGGGCTCTCCATTTGCTGTTGTTTAAGCCTAATGTTTGAAAGGCAGACTGAAAAGCATGGTAAAGATGCAAACCTAAGAAAATTGCACCAATAACATAAATTGCAATGTAGTACCAGTATTCAGTTGTAAAAAGACCCACAACTAAATGGTACTCGGAAGTAACATCGTTGGTAAACTTAATCTTGTAGAAATAATTTACCAGATGAATACCCAAAAAGGCCAAAATTACAATTCCAAGAAAAACCATGTTGCGACTTGCCCAGGAACTTGTTTCAGCTTGATTAATAACTTTATACCTAACTGGCCGTGCAGCCAAGTTTTGAGCATAAAGAATAAGAGAATAAACAATGTGAACGAGAAATCCTAAAGCCAACATTGGCTCCATTATTTTCATCACAATATTTGTCCCCATAAAATGCGCCGCAGCATTGAAAGTCTCAGGCCCGGCAAGTGTTAAAAGGTTAATGGTCAGATGAACCAAAAGGAAAGCAATGAGAAAGAGACCAGATATACTCATTATTAATTTCTTTCCAATTGACGAATTAAGAAAATTACTCATAGGGTTATTGATTAATAAATAAATTAGTTAATTTGCGCTTGATTGGCGAAATACGAATATACATTTATATAGATTTGCATTATATGCTAAAAGACATAAAGGAATAATTTAAATACATTCTAAACAAAATGAAATGAGATATCTTCCCATAAAATCTGATTTTTATTTTAGAAACCGAAAAAAAATGGTTAGTGTAATGGAACCAAATTCTGTTGCAATTTTCTTTTCAGCACCGGAAACTACAAGAAATGCTGACCAGTTTTACAAGTACAGACAAAACTCTAATCTATTCTATTTATGCGGAATAGACCAGCCAAAAACAATTTTGCTTATTGCTCCCGACAACAAGAATATAAACATGAGGGAAATAATCTTTGTTATGGAAGCAGATGAAAAAATGATAATTTGGGAAGGACATAAACTTTCTATTTCCGAGGTTAGACAAATATCCGGAGTACAAAATGTTTTCAATACTTCGGAAATGGAAGAAAAGGTAAATGAAGTTTTTTCGAATTCCACTAAAATTTATTCAAACATTTCGAATTTTAAGTTTAAGGAATCCATTTTTGAAGGTCAGTTTGAGTTTTTTTCAAAAATATTCTCAAATCCTATATTGCAATTTCAAGATATTGATAATAAATTAAAAAAGTTAAGAACAATTAAGAGCCTTGAAGAAATTGTTCAAATTAGAAATGCATCGGAAGTTACAAACAAGGCATTTAGAAATGTCCTTGCTACAAAATTATCAGGATTTTTAGAATATCAGGTAGAATCAATAATTACCGGAGTTTTTCATTATTATGGCTGCGAACATGCCTATCAACCAATTGTTGCCGGCGGCGAAAATGCTTGTGTTTTGCACTATATAAAGAACGATTGTGTTTGTAATGACGGCGATTTGTTGCTAATGGATTTTGGTGCGGAATATGGTAATTATGCTTCAGATTGTTCTAGAACCATTCCTGTTTCGGGAAAATTTACAGATAGACAAAAAGACTGCTATAATGCGGTTTTAAGAACTTTTAAGAAGGCTAGAGAACTTTTTATCCCAGGAAATACCATTAATCATATTAACAAGTTAACCGATAAATGGATTGAAGAAGAGATGATTAAACTAGGTTTGTTCTCCATTGAAGATGTAAATAGTCAGGATTCTTCAAAACCATTATTCCGTAATTATTATATGCACGGTGTTTCACATTTTCTTGGTTTAGATGTTCATGATGTTGGAGATAAAGATATGCCATTTGAAAAAGGTATGGTTTTTACCTGCGAGCCCGGCATTTACATACGAGAAGAAAAAATTGGTATTCGTATAGAAAACGATATTCTTGTTGATGAAATACCTATTGATTTAATGGCTGAAATACCCTTGGAAATTGAAGAAATTGAAAAGCTTATGAATATGAGCTAATCCCTATAAAAATTAGAAGTTTGAGAATATTTAGAGGAAAATTGAATTCAAAAAAAAACCGAAACAATTATTGTCTCGGTTTTTCCATTATTATGAAACATTTTATTTTTTCTGAATTTCTTCCATTTGGTTATCGAAATTCAGGTAGTATTTGCCATTAGACAATGCTTTTACGTCAACAGTTTTGCCAGTTCCCTTAAGTACTATATTTCCGTAATTGTCGTAAATTTCGTACATGGTTTCCATGTTGAATTCTACTACGTCTTCCACTTTCTTCTTCGAAAGAGTAACAGGAGGGAATTTAGCATTGTAGAAAGTTTCTGTTGAATACCTATGCTTTTTAGTATAATCTGTTTGTTTTACCCTAAAACGGTTTTTTCCTGAATGTAGATTAATATCGAAAGAATATGCATTTTCTCCAGGAGTACCAACTCCTTGTACTTCACCAACTTTAACCCATTTGTTCCAACGGAATTGCTGAATATCAAATGCCAACTGACCGGCTTCACCTGTGGTTGTCCATGTTAGTTTTTTACCATCGGTGCTTACATTAATTGCACTGGTTTCAAAAGTGCTTTTTGGTTTAAGTACCTCAGGATTAAGAACTTTAGGTTTACAATTTTCCTTATGCTTTATTACAACAGAAAGCTGATCTCCTAAATTAAATTGAAAAATTGAAAGATCAACTTCAAAAGCACTTGACATTATTTCATCGGTAGTAACCTGACCGTTTACAGTAACTTCATAAACGCAAAACCCTACTCCGGAAGAAGCAAAAGGATTCATTACATACAGGTTCTTTCCTTGAAAAATACCATCCAGTTTTATTTCAGAGGCTCTCATTTGTGTGGAGGCCACCAACAAAATCAGAATTAATGAGTATAACAGTTTTTTCATCGGCTCAAATAGATTACTTCACTTTTTATGAATTGACGAATTTAATACCTATTTTTTTTAAAACAAAACAAATATAAAAAGTTTTACTCAACAATTTGCAGTTTTTTTTCAACCGTTAATTGTTTATGTTTTTTTTTTTCGATTTTATTAAAGGAATAATGGCTATTTAAAATTTATTAATTTGCTGTAAATATCAGTTAAACAGCTATATATGATTTTATAACAAAAAAAGCCGAATCTTAATCGGCTTTCTTAATTTTTGTATTTTTTTTAAATTTTTATGAATCTTGTTTTTATTACTTTTTTTGTACTAAGGGTAATTAGCATAAAATATTCTCCGGCAGTAAGATTCTTTATTCCTATTTCTGTACTGAAATTCAAATTTTCTTTTGCAAAAAGAATTTTTCCTCCGGCATCTGTAACTATTACTTGTGAAATTAAGTCTTTTGAAACAATATTAACAAAGTTAGTCGCTGGATTTGGAAATATCTGAATTTTTGAATTTTCCAAATTTTCAACAAAGTCGCAAATGTCGAAAATAATTGATATTGTGTCGTAATATATACAATTTTCGTCGTTTACCTGTACAGAAACAAGCATAGGGTTTTCATCGCTATAAACAATAGTGACAACCGAATCTGTTGAAGTTCCGGTTGACCCTATTTCCCACAGGTAAGACTCGTACCAGAAAGAATTATTGGGGTTAAGAATAACTGTTTCATAAATACAAATTGTTGAATCTTCGGGCCAGTAGAAACTATTATCAGGATGAGTTACAACAAGCAGCGAGTCTGAATTTTCGCAATTGGGAAGGTTACTAACAGTTAGCAAATACGTTCCTTCTGAATTTGTTTCAAATTCCGGGCTGCTAATTCCATTCGACCATTCATAACTTGCAAAACCTATTGGTGCATCAAAAATTGCCGAACTTCCGGGACAATAATAAATGGTATCATAAATGTCAATTTCAGGAATTGCCACAACATTAAAACCAATAGTATCGGTAGTTGCAGAAGGTGAGGCAGGGCAAAGATAATCTGTTAATACAATTGCATAAACCGAATCGGTACTTGCCGAAAACACATGAGAAAATGTGCTTTGGTTTAGGCCTTGAGCCACATGATTTACATACCATTCGTATATAGGATTATCGCCCATATATTCAGTGTATAATGAAAAATCTATGATTTCTGTTTCGCAAACCTGAGGTCCTGAACTTGTAATAATACTTGCAACAGGATTTGCCGTAGGAAATACAGTAAAAATATAGCTGTCTGTTAATACTCTTTCGCAACCGGTAATTGCATTAGTTGCATATATTTGAAATTCAGAACTTAAACTAACATAACTACCATCTACATGCCACGAAGAGCTTGTTTGATTCCAGAAAGTGTAGTTTACATTAAATTCAGGATTATCTATGTTGAAATATACTAAACCACCATCGCATACTTCATTAGAACCCATTAGATTAATTGAAAGAGCAGGACTTCCATATATAAAATCTTGAATTGTTGGCGAATAATCATTTGCACACAAAATTTCGTCGAGCATACCATTAAAGTATTCAGAACTTGGACTTGTGGAAACAGGCACAGATATTTCACTACCGGCAAAAACCCAGTAACCATTAAATGTTTGGTGACTTACGGCTGTAGATATTTGAAGAAATTCTGCTGCCTGATCAATATCCATTATTATTCCAAAATCGTGGCCTACTAAAACAGAATGCCAGTTGCCATCGTTGTATGAATTTGCAGAAGATAATTCTTGAGGGCTTCCACCGTTACTCATCCAGAAATGCAGCTTTCCATCGTCAGACATATATAAAACAGCTTCCTGAGTTCCACCACCCCAGGGACTAGACATAAAGGAAGAAATTACTCCGCCTTCAGTTGTTTCTGTTTTAAACCAATAGGTTAAAGTAAATTCCTCCGGAAATTCATAATATAAAGAAGAATAGCCCATTATATCATTTTCAGTAAAATCTCTGGCTTGCCAAAAATTTCCGTTTCTGTCGTTAGTAGGGAAAAAATCCCAACAAGAAAAAGGGTAGCTACTACCATTTACATCGTTGTTGTTTTCATTGAAGCTATAATAAAACGCAATTTCATTGGAACTTAATGGAATATTTTCTCCAATATCAACAGGCAAAGAATTTACAATAACATCTATGCTGTTTTGAGATGGAACGCTGCAACCCCCGTTTGAACTTACAAGAGTGTAGTTTCCAGATTCTGTTGCAGTAATTGAATTATTTGTCTCCCCCGGAATTATTTCTCCGTTTATAGCCCAATTTAAAGGATATCCCACTGAATTGCTTAACTGCAAAACTACATTTGAACCTTCGCAGAATTCAATATCGCCCAAAGCAGCAATTTGCGCAGTGTCCGGATAAAAATCCATGCTTACTAAAATGCTTGCTGATTGCGAGGAACATCCGTTTTCAACAACTTCAACATAGTATTCTCCCTGATCTGTTGCCGAATAGCTGGAAAATGTTTCTCCCGGCAAAGCAATTCCATCTTTATACCACTGATAATTTGTATATCCCCAGTCTGTCCAAAATCCGGGAAATGCTTCTCCATCGCAGAGACTAAGGCTTCCCCAATATTCCAATTCAATATTAACACATTCTTCGGGCAATTCAACAAGAATTCCATACTCTCCTTGTGTTGGAAGTTTAGAATCTACAACTACATAATATTCTGTTCCAGCAGACACAAAAAACTCTGTTTCGCCAATTGTATCAGTTATTTCGGCAAACCAAGTTGCTCCAAGCCATGTATTTTCGTTACAAACCGGAAAAACCATTGCTTTCATTTCACCGGCTTGTTTTTCGTTTATATACAATTTTGCATTTCCGCTGTAAGGTGCTATAAATCTATGAATTATTTCGGGGGCAGTTTGTTCCCATGCCGGCCAATAATTTTCAACATTATTTACTCCGTTAGTTTCAGTATTGTTGTTATACCAAATTCCATCGAATATTTCTATTGCCGAAGAACAATCGAGTAAACCCGGATCAGGAACTGTTACCCAAGCAAAATATTCGTTCTGATCGTCAGCTTCGGGTACAATATTAGCTTCATCTGCAACAAAAATAACATTTTTTGAACCGGGAGTTAATCCGGCAGGCATTGTTATAATAGTTTGAAGATTAATATCTTGACCGGGTATTAATTCAGGCACAACATCGCCGGCTAAAAAAATGTCTGTTCCAACATCGTAAACCATATCGTCTGAGAGGTAGTAGTTTATTGTATTTGCTGCAGCTGTTGTATTACCAATATTCTTTATTGTGCTGTTAAGTTTTACGTTGGGTTGGTTTGACTGAACAAAATCGGGTGTTACGC